>PWOK01000110.1 GCA_003557445.1 Halanaerobiaceae bacterium | reverse complement strand
TTTAGTGTATCAAAGTTAAGCCAGAGAAGTGACCTTGTTAAAGCAGGGTTTAATGTTAGTGCGGCAATGGTGGTAATGGTAATAGGATTTACTTTACTGGATAATGGTCCTGAATGGAGAAATTTTGTAAAACCAATAACTATAGCCATTTTAAATGGTTTTCTTGTAGGGGTTCTGGCCAATGGGCTTTTACCTTTACTGGAAAATATGTTTGGTTTAACTTCATCAATTAAATTACTGGAATTATCCAATGCCAGTCATCCCCTATTAAAAAAATTACTGGTTGAAGCTCCAGGAAGCTACCATCATAGTGTTATAGTGGGTAATTTAGCAGAAACAGCTGCTGATAATATTGGGGCAGATTCTTTATTGACCAGGGTGGCTGCCTATTATCATGACATAGGTAAATTAAAAAGACCATATTTTTTCACTGATAATCAATTTGGTGGTAAGAATCCACATGATAATATTTCTCCCAATTTAAGTGCTCTCATAATTAAATCACATGTAAAAGATGGAATAGAACTGGCCCGAAAACACAGTTTACCTGATCCGGTTATAGATATAATCAAACAGCATCATGGTACAAATTTGATCAGATATTTCTATAATCAGGCTATATCTAAAAATAATCAAAATGATAAAATTGAAGAAGCAAAATTTGTTTATGATGGCCCCAAACCACAGAGTAAAGAAGCTGCAATAATAATGCTTGCAGATATAGTTGAAGCTGCTTTGCGTTCAAAACAGTTTGATAAAAGTGATCATAACAGGATTGAAGTTATGGTTAAAGATTTAATAAAAGATAGATTAATAAATAATCAACTGGATGAATCTGATTTAACCTTAAAAGACCTTGATATTATTGGAAACAGTTTTGTTAAAGTATTAACAGGGATTTACCATCAGAGGGTTGAGTACCCTGAAAATCTTTTAAATGAAGCAAAAAAGGATGATAATAATGATCAAAGTTAAAATTAAAAACAGATTGAAAAATAGTGAAATTAATATTGATAATTTTAATGATGATTTTGAAAAATTAGCCAAAGAAGCAGCCAGAATTGAAGGTTATAATAATGCTGAAATAAGTATAGCACTGGTTGATGACCGGGAAATAAAATCACTTAATAGTAAGTATAGGGATTTTGATGAATTTACAGATGTCCTTTCTTTTCCGATTGATGATCAAATGCTGGGTGATATTGTGATATCAGTTGAAACTGCAAAAAAACAGGCAGAAGAATTTGGTCACTCACTTAAAAGAGAGATGTGTTATCTGGTAACACATGGAATTCTTCATTTGTTTGGTTATGATCATAAAACAGAGGGAGAAAAAAAACAAATGCGACAGAAAGAAAAAAGAATTTTGAGCAAATTTGATATTAACAGGAATCAGGGTGAATAGCATTGAAGAATTATAATTTTCAGGAAAGTTTAAATTATGCACTGGAAGGTATTGTCCATGTTTTAAAAACACAGAGAAATATGAAAATACATTTTATTCTTGCTTCCCTTGTTCTACTGGGAAGCTTATTCCTGGAGATTACTAAAATAGAATTATTAATTTTAGTGTTTGCTATTTGTTTTGTAATTGCAATGGAGATGATTAATACCTCAATAGAGGTTATTGTAAATATGATTGCCGGTGAATACAGTTTTAAGGCTAAAATTGCTAAAAATATTGCTGCTGGTGCTGTTATACTCTCTGCAATAAATGCATTTTTAGTGGGATATTTAATTTTTATGGACAGGCTTTCTGATTTTTCTTTAGAAAGATTAAATATGATCAGACACCAACCCTATCATCTGATTTTTATTACCCTGTCCTTATTATTTATTATTATTATTTCATTAAAGGCCTGGAATAAAAGAGGTACACCTTTAGAGGGTGGTATGCCCAGCGGTCATAGTGCTTTAGCTTTTTCAATTATGACAATGATAATTTTTTTAACAAAAAATATTTTTTTAAGTTCACTGGTTTTTACCATGGCAATGATTGTTGCCTGGAGCAGGGTTAGAAGCAGAGTTCATAATGTGATTGAAGTAATTATAGGAGCCCTAATAGGAACAGTTATAACAGCAATTATATTTTTATTATTATAATATTTTCTTTATAAAATATTAGTGGGGGTTTATTGATATGAATTATAATTATATATTTTTAGTTATTTTAATAATACTGTCAGGATTTTTTTCTGGCTCTGAAACCGCCTTTATGTCTGTTAATAGAGTGAAAATTAAGGATCAGGCAAATAAAGGTGATAGTAGAGCTATTAAAGTAGAAAAATTACTACAGGATGAAACAAAACTCTTAACTACAATCCTTATAGGAAATAATCTTGTTAATATTGCAGCTTCTGCTATTGCAACTGCTGTGGCCATAAATATATTTGGCAGTTCCGGTATTGGTATAGCTACCGGTGTTATAACTCTACTAATATTGGTATTTGGAGAAATTACTCCAAAATCTCTGGGTAATAGTAAATCAATAAAATTTTCTAAAATGACTGCAGCTTATTTTATCTGGCTGCAAAAATTACTTTATCCTTTAATTTATATTTTTTCAATAATGATTAAAGTTATGGTGGGTGAAAACAAACTCATTACTTCTGCTTTATTGAGTGAGGAAGAAATAAAAAGATTTGTTAATGTCAGTGAGGAAGAAGGAGTTATCAAAGAAACAGAAAGTGAAATGATCCACAGTATATTTGATTTTGATGATACTGTTGTCAGAGAAATAATGGTTCCCCGTATTGATATTGTTGCTATCAATAAAGAAGCATCAATAATAGAACTGGTGAAATTGACTGTTGAAAATGGTCATTCAAGAATACCTGTATATAAGGAATCTATAGATGATATAATAGGACTTGTTTATGTTAAAGATCTTTTAACCTTAATCTTAGAAAGTAAGGGTCAAGAGGATGTTAAAGTTGAAGATTTTATTAAACCCATATATTTTATACCGGAAAGTAAACCCATTAATCAACTACTGGCTGAAATGAAAAGAAGAAAGGAACATATGGCTATTATAGTTGATGAATATGGAGGAACTTCAGGCCTGATAACAATTGAGGATTTACTGGAAGAAATTGTTGGTGATATTCAGGATGAGTATGATTTTGAACCAAAACAAATAGAAATTGTTAATGAAAATGAAATACTTGTTGATGGTAAGGTTGATATTGATGACATAAATGAGATTTTACCGGCTTTGTTACTGGATAGAGATGATTATGAAACAATAAGTGGTTTTGTTCTTCATCATTTAGGATATTTTCCTCAGGAAGGGGAAGATTTAGAGTTTGATGGTTTATATATCCAGATTGTAAAAACAAGAGAATATAAAATAGAGAAGATAAAAATAATATCAGATAAACCTATCAATGTAAAAAAAGAACATTATGGTGTGGTTAAACCAGGAGAAAATAATAAAAATTTTTAAAAGGATAAGAGGTAATTTATAAATGAAACAAAAAATATTTAAAATTCTTCTAATAACATTTTTATTGCTGAATATTATATTCATGTTAAAAATCATGGATATGATTTATTTTACTGATCAGAGCAGTGAACTGGATATAGCTTTACAGAAAGCCCATAATATACTGGAATATAATGAAAAACTGGCAAAAAAATATGGAATAAAAGAGGATCAAACTGTGAGAAATATTCTGTCCGGTTTTTCATATGAAATAGAAAAAGCCCAAAATATTGAACAAATAAATAATACAATTTTTAATTATGGAAGTGAAATTCAAAAAACTCTTTCACAAAGAATTCAGAATAAAAATATTGATAAAGTTATTGATATTATAAACAGCCAGCAGCTACCTGAGAGTGGTAGTATAACTATTTCACAAATTGATCAACAAATAATAATATTTGATCCCGATAATATTTTACAGAAAAATTTAAAACAAAAAATTAAAGATATCGCTCTAAAACAAACAATTGAGATTAAAATAGAGGATAATCAGGCTTCAGTATTCCCTGTTCAGGAAATATTTAATCATATAGAAATATTGGAAAAGAGGGTTGATTCTCTGGAAAAAGAATTAAATAATATAAAAAAAATTGCCGGATTTGAACAATTAACCGGTAAAGGAATTAAAGTAGAAGTATATGATATCGGTGAAAAGATTGATGACTCCGGTATTGTTCATGATTCTGATTTGAGGGATATTATTAATGAATTATTTATTGCCGGAGCAAGAGGTATTCAGATTGGCCAGCAGAGATTAACAGCTACTTCCACTATTAGATGTGTGGGACCAACCATCTTTGTTAATAATAAACCTATAAGAGTTAATCCAGTTGTAATCTATGCTGTTGGTGAACCTGATATTTTAAGCAGCAGCCTGGATATTATCAAAGATAAACTGAACACTTTTGGAATAGAAATGAAAATCTTAAAAAAGGATGAAATTAAACTGGAAAAAACAAATAACTCCTGGAGAGAATATTAATGAAAAAGTTTTCAGGAATAATATTGATTTTGATTTTATGTTTGTTTTTTATGGGGAAAATAAATATTATAAATGCAGAGATTAATATTGATGCTAATTTTTATAATTTAATGGCTGAAAGATATACTGGAAAAATAAATAATTATATAAAAGAAAGAGATAATAATCAAAATTATTATTCACCCCTGACAGGTATTCCCTATCAACAAAAAAATAATCAAATTATTACAGCAGCTGTGATTGAAAATTCCTTACCGGCCAGACCACAAACAGGACTTGATCAGGCAGAAATAATATATGAATTTATGGTTGAAGGAGGAATTACCCGTTTTGTTGCCCTTTACTGGCAGCAAATCCCTGATAGGGTGGGACCAATAAGGAGTATCAGATCATATATGCTGCAAATTATTGAAGGATATGATCCCCTGGTTCTTCATGCCGGTTCCAGTCCGGGAGGTTATCAATACATAAAGGAAAATAATATTAATAATCTGGATCAAATATATAATAGTAAATACTACCTGAGAAGTAATGACAGACAAAGACCTCATAATCTTTATACTTCAAGCAGAATCAAGGAATATATACCTGATCAAAGATCGAGTATGCAGTTAGAAAGCAGGTTCACCTTTCAACCTGCTGCTTTTATTAAGCATGGAGCAGAAAAAGCTGAAAGGATAATTATTAATTACTGGGGCAATTATAAAATTATTTATATTTATAATGATCAACAAAACAATTACAAAAGATTCCTTTATAATACCGATATACCCCATCTTAATGCAGAGGGAAAACAGCTTAAAGCTAAAAATGTAATTGTCATGTTCACTAAAACCTTTATAGAGGATGATGTGGGTAGATTAAACATGGATTTAGGGGGAGAAGGTGAGTTTCTTTTTTTTAAAAATGGTGTGATAACAGCCGGTAAATGGAAGAAACAGGAGGATAAAAAGTGGACAAAATTTTATGATAATTCCGGAAAAGAAATTAATGTTAATCCCGGACAGACCTGGATTCAGGTGGTTCCTTTAAATGCAATGATAGAGTGGTGATAGTATGCATAAAGATATAAAAGAAAAATTAATTAAAAAAGCTAAAGAGGCAAGAAAAAATTCTCACAGTATATATTCCAGTTTTAAAGTGGGAGCAGCATTATTAACTGATACAGGAGAAATATTTACAGGTTGTAATATAGAAAACAGTTCTTATAGTTTAACAATCTGTGCTGAAAGAACAGCAATATTTAAGGCTGTATCAGAAGGATATCACAAAATTAAAGCTCTGGTTATTATTAGTGATAGTAAGAGGCCAATTACACCCTGTGGTGCCTGTAGACAGGTTATAAGTGAATTTGCTGATAATCCCTTAATAATAATGGTTAATTTACAGGGAAGAATAAAAGAAGTCAATTTTAATAAATTATTTCCGGAACCATTCAATAAGGAGGACATAGATGACAGAATTTAAATCTGGTTTTGTTACAGTTATAGGAAGGCCCAATGTAGGTAAATCAACTTTAATTAATAAAATAATTGGGCAAAAAATAAATATAACATCCAGAAAACCACAGACAACAAGAAATAAAATCAGATCAATATATAATTCAACAAAAGGACAGATTATATTTGTTGATACTCCTGGAATTCATAAAACCAAAAATAAACTTGATGAATTTATGTTAGAACAGGCATTTAATAGTCTGAAAGGAATAGATGTAATTATTTTTATGGTTGATGGTAATTCACCCTTTGGTAAAGGAGATAATTTCATATTAAAACAGATAAAAGGTATTAACAAACCGGTAATAGTGGTCATGAATAAAATTGACCGCCTTAATAACAAACTCTTAATTCAGAGAAAAAATAATTATGAAAAAAATACAGGTCATCAGGTAATTCCTGTGTCTGCTACTCAAAAAAAGAATATTGATAATTTAATTGAGATGATTCTTGAATATTTACCAGAAGGCCCCCAATATTTTCCAGAGGACATGATCACAGACAGTATTGAAAGATTTGTGGTTGCGGAAATTATTAGAGAAAAAATTTTTGAATTACTTCGTGAAGAGATACCCTATGGTGTGGCAGTTGTTGTAGAAGAAATGAAAGAAAGAGATAATGATATGATTTATATAAGAGCCAATATTTATGTTGAAAGAAAATCACATAAAGGTATTATAATTGGCAAAAATGGAAAAATGCTAAAAAAAATAGGTCATACTGCCCGTAATGATATAGAAGATCTCCTCCAGACCTCTGTTTATCTGGACTTATGGGTCAAGGTGCAAAAAGATTGGAGAAACAATAATTATTTACTCAAACAGATGGGATATAAATAAAATTGCAAGAAAAATAATTTAAAAGCAGGATTATTTATTGTTATAGAGAAATATATTTATTGATTATAATTATTTGTATTAATAATATAAATCATCAAAAAGGAGTGAATAGTGAATGGCAATTAAACCTCGGGATATGGCAAAAATAATTGATCATACTAATTTAAAACCTACGAGTTCTGTTTCTGATATAAAAAAACTCTGTCAGGAAGGTCTGGAACATGACTTAGCTTCAGTTTGTGTTTTACCTGTATTTGTTCCACTGGCCAGTAATATATTAAAGAATTCATCTGTTAAAGTGACAACTGTTGTTGGTTTTCCACTGGGAGGTAATACCTCTGAAACAAAAGCCTTTGAAACCAGAAATTCTATTAAAAATGGGGCACAGGAAATTGATATGGTAATGAACCTAAGTGCTTTCAAATCAAAAGCCTATGATCTTGTAAAAAGTGATATACAGACAGTTGTTGATGCAACAAAACATGCAGGGGTAACTTCTGATATTATTGTAAAAGTAATAATAGAAACCTGTTACTTAAATAAACAGGAAACTGAAAAAGCCTGTAGAATAGTCAAAGATGCAGGGGCAGATTTTATTCAGAGTTCATCAGGAAATGGACCGGAAACAGCAGCAGCTGAAGATATTAGTATTATGAGAAAAACTGTTGGCCGGGAAATTGGAATCAAGGCTACTGGAATAATTAATAATTTTGAACAGGCCCTGATAATGCTTGATGCAGGAGCTAATAGAATAGGTACAGGTGCAGGTGTAAATATTGTTACCGGATCTGAAAATTAAATGAGTATTTATAAAGCAGAAGCCATTGTTTTAAAACATTTTAATCTGGGAGAGGCTGATAAGATTATCACTTTTTACAGTAAAGAACATGGTAAAATTAGAGCTGTTGCCAATAATGTCAGGAAAACAAAAAGTAGAATGGCCGGTTTAATTTCACCATTTAGCTATAGCAATATAAAAATTTACCGTGGAAAATCACTGGATAAAATAAATCAAATAAATATTAAATATGCTTTTCCCCAATTAAGAAATGATTTAACCAAAATGGCTTATGCTTCGTATATGGCTGAATTAATAGATAAAACAGGAATGGAGGCGGATCCCAATCCACCTCTTTTTTCACTGCTATTAACCACATTTTATAAAATGCGTGATTGTACTGAAGATGAAATGAATTATATTTTTTTATTGTTTAAATACAGATTGGTTGCTATAATAGGTTTTAAACCTGATCTTGAAACCTGTAATAATTGTGGAAAAAAAATAAAAATATCATCTTCAAATAAATTTGATATAAGCAGTGGAGGTATGATATGCTCTGATTGCTCATTGG
>PWOK01000136.1 GCA_003557445.1 Halanaerobiaceae bacterium | reverse complement strand
TCATCTTCTGGAGGGGTCATAAATCTTTGAGCTATTAAAAGTGAAATTACTATTAATATTAAATAAAATCCTATATTCTTTGCAAATTTATTCAAATCAATTAATCCTCCCTTCAAACAAATTAAAATATACAGTAAAGTATTATAACATAAGATTATAATTTTGTAAATCATTTAATAATTATTTCAAACAATTTAATCAGTTATATATTTTTTCCTTTAAGGCCCCTATATACGGTAAGTTTCGGTATTTTTCAGCATAATCCAGTCCATAACCTACAACAAATTCATCCGGTATTTCAAAACCATTAAAATCTACATTGATTTTTTTCTGGGTTCTCCTTTCCGGTTTATCCAGTAAAGTTACAATTTTAATTGTAATTGGATTTCTTGTTTTTATTAATTCAATTACATGTTTCATTGTTAATCCGGTATCAATTATATCTTCGACAATCAACACATGTTTTCCTTCAATATTTTCTTCCAGGTCTTTGATAATTCTAACATTACCTGAAGATGAAGCATTTTTACCATAACTGGATACATCCATAAAGTCAAAAGTCAATGGTAAATTAATTTCCCGGGCCAGGTCAGCCATAAATATAACTGCCCCCCGTAAAATACCAACCATTATTATCTCCTGACCTTTACTATATTTATCACTTTGATAATAGAAATTGCTTATTTTTTTACCCAGTCTTTTTATTTCATTCTTTAGCTTTTCCTCTGAGATCATTATTTCTTTGATATCCTCTCTCAACCTGTCTTTACCCAATTATATCACCTCTTAATAATTATTAGTTGTTTTCTTTCAATTTTAATTTGATTATCTCATTTGTAGTATCTGTAATTTTAAACCTGTCATCCATTCTCAATCCAGCAATCCAGACAATCCTGTTTTTGTTATCAACTATTAAAGGAATATTTTCTCTTTTATAAAAAGGAATTTTTTTATCTATAAAAAAATCTTTAATTTTCTTGCTTCCTTCCATTCCCAGTGGTTGAAATCTATCCCCTTTATTTCTATTTCTGACTTTTAAGGGCAAACTGACCTTTGAAACATCACAAAAACATACTGTGGGATCCTTAAATTGATCTTTAAGATTTTCTTTGTCTACATATTCAACTTTAATAGATTTATCATCGGGTAATTTTATACTACAGGGTATTGTTAACTGATAACAATAATCCTCTTTATATTTGTCTATGGTCCCTTTCATAATTATTATTTTTTCATATAATTTTATAATACTAATATTCTCAATAAAATCCAGTTTTTTTCCGGTGTCACTATTCAAAATTAAATCCTCAACTGCCTGATAATGATGATAATATATATCTTTAGGAGAATTTTTAATCTCAAATATAACCTGTTTAATAATTCTCCTCCTTATCACTGGAGAAAGTTTTTTTAATTCTGGTAGTGATAATTCTATTTTATTTTCATCCTTCATAATTTGAATATTTTTCTTTTCTCTGTCTGCTTCTTTTTCCAGATACCTGTCCTCTTCTCTTAATATCTTTGCCATTTGAAAAATATTGTCTTTTAATCCCGGGTTAATTTGTTTCTCAATCAGAGGAATGATATTATGCCTGATTTTATTCCTTGTATAGATAGTTTCTTTATTACTTTTATCTCTAATGGGTTTTAAATTTCTATATTGACAGTACTTTTCAATTTCACTTCTGGAAATTTCCAGCAGGGGATGTATTATTTTTTTTCCTTTAATTCTGGAAACAGGATCTATCCCTGTCAAACCACTCAAAGCTGTACCTCTAAACATATGTAAAAAAACTGTTTCCACCAGATCATCCTTGTTATGGGCAAGTGCTATTTTATCTAATTTCTCTTTTTCTATAATTTGAAACATAAATTGCAAACGAACTTTACGGGCTGCTTCTTCAGGAGAAAACCCTTCTTTTTCAATTAATTCAGGTATATTATATTTTTTGATTATTGCTTTAACAGCTCGTTCACGGCATAACTCTGCAACAAATTCTGCTTCCTGTTCAGCTTCTTTGCGAAAACAATGGTCAAGATGAAATACCTGAATTTCAAGAGAAAATTCATCTTTGATTCTGCAAAACAAATCAAACATGGTTAAAGAATCAGGCCCACCAGAAATACCCAGTAGTAACCTGTCCTGCTTTTCAACCAGTTTTTCCTTATTTATATAATTTTTAAATTTTGATAGCATATCCAATATTAAATACTCCTTTATATTTCACTTTATTACACTTTCTATAAAAAGACCAGTATTTCCTTTATTTTTTTTGTTTTTATCTATTTTAAAAACTATTATTGTCATATCATCTTCTATATTATTGCAGTTTTCTAATACTGTTTCCATAATATAATTTATCATATCCTGTGGTTTATCGAAACAGGTATTTTGAATAATTCTTTTGAACCAGTTTTCTTTTTCAGTAATATCTTTTTTCACATCCAGTACTCCATCAGTTATCATTATAACAAAATCATTTTCTTTTAATTTAATTTTTTTTGAAGAAATATCAATTTTTTTTAGAATACCTGCAGGTAAAGAAGATGATTTTATTTCTTTTACCTCCCAGTTTCTTTTTATAAAACTAGACATAGCTCCGATTTTTTTAAATTCAAGTTCTCCGGTATAGGTATCAAAAAAACAAATATCCATTGTTGTGAAATTTTCTTCCTCATTTCGCAAAAACAGTGCCGAATTAATGCTTTTCAAGGCCAGATCCTGATCAAAATCAGCATCTATAAAGCTTTCCAGTAAATTAATTGCTGTTTTACTTTCAGTGGATGCCTTTTTACCAACACCCATACCATCACTTAAAATTATAGCATCTTTACCATTTTTCATTTTTTTATAAAGATAATTATCCCCGGCAATCTCAGTAGCTGTTTTTTGCATAACTGTAATATCTATTGAATAATTCCCCACCGGAGCATAAACAAGATGACAGGGATAATCTTTTAGCTTACTACCACATTCTTTTTTTAATATCCTGAAATTATCATTAAATTCTTTATTTAATAAATACAATAACCTGTTCTTACAGGGTTCATTCCCTGAACAGGGATCAAGTTCTACATTTATAGATATTTTATTGAGATCCTCACTGGAATTCAGTTTTATACTGGATAACTCCAGACTGTTTTTTTGAAACTTATTTTTAATTTTTTCCAGGGTTCTGTTATATTCATAGATTCTATTTCTGTTTTTTCCAAGTTGGTTTATTATTTTGCTGATACCTGATAACTGCCGGGAGACTATCTTTTGTTTTTTAATTAATTTATCTCTCCAGAAATTATTTAATTGAAATAATTCAAAAATACTTTTAATCCCTTTAACAATCTTTAAATATCTAGGACATTTATTTTTAAAACTGTTTTTAATTATCTTATTATTTAATTTGTCATAGTTTTGAACTTCTTCTGCCAGGTTTTTTAAAGTTTTATATGTCTGTTTTTTCTCTCTATACCAGCATATTTTTTTTCGCGAACATGATTTGCATAATTTATTTTTATACAAAAAGACAAAATCTTCAAGCCTTCTTTCCTGCTCTTTATCCTTTTTTACAAGAGTATCTTCAAAAGTTGAACTCAACTCAAAAAAGACTCTGCTAATTTCAGAAAACCTTTTTCCCAGATCTATTTTCTCTTCTTTGATACTTTCTCTATTACTGTTCTCCGGATAATCTCCAATTAATTCAATCCACAAATAACCGGGAATAATTAAAAAAAGAAAACTACTAATCAATATTTCTATGGCTGTTAAACGGAAATCATTTAATGATGGTGATAATCCTGAATACAATAATAAAGACAGGGGTAAAACCAGAAAAACAAAAAGTTTATTTTTCCCCCTGAATAAACCTGTAATTAAAGCTATAATCATATATTTAACAAGTATATTTAAAGAAATTATGTCTATAATAACAAAGGCCAGGCCATAAACAGCAGACAATAATATTGAAACCGATATCCCTGAAAAAAACCCAGCACCGGTCACTATTGTTATTATTAGTATATTCAATATCAAATATGATAAATTTCCATTAAAAAAAGATACCAGACCAATTAAAAGACCACTACTCAAAATTATTAATGGTATTTTTCCATTTTTTTCTTTGATGATGGAAATGGCCATGAAAATGAAAGCAGATTCTACAATTATGAGAAACAGGGTATAAATAGATTCATTTAGATAATAATTAATTCCTGTTGAAGCTAAGAAATATACTAAAGTAATAAGCAGCTCACTGTTTACTTTTCTTTTAAATAAAAAAAATAACATATAACCAGAAATACCTGAAAAAAGATATAATAAATTGACCAGAGTTCCAGTATAAACTAAACCTGCAAAAACACTCAAAGATATCATTATTACTATATATTTTTTGCTATAGATAAACAAAGTCCAGTATATTAAAGAAAAGGGATAAAAGTTAAATCCTATTTCAGCCTGTCCCATAATAAAACCTGTTAAAATTGCGAAAAATAAATACTTTTTACTTTTTTGTATCTTATTATTTAATATTTCATTTAATATGTATGAACTATCCTGTTTCATTTTTTATCTCCTCCCGATATTATTATATCGAAACAACTATAAATAGTCTGTCGAAGAAGGGAGATAAAAAAATAATATATTTTTATTTTTATTACCATCATATTTAATAATATCTAATATTACCTAAATAATCCTGTTGATAACCAATTCTTTTGTCCTTCTATCTTCTTTGCATTAGAAAATATTATATTATATAATAAGATTAAGTATTCATTTAAAAGAAAGGAGATTTTATTTATGCTGGTTTTCTTTAAATTATTATATACTATTGGACTACTGGGTATAGCCATTCAGTTTATTTTACAAATTTTCACTTTTATAAAAACAAATTTTTCTCAGGTATTATCCCTTAATGAACAAATAAATCTCCAGATAAATAAAACTCTGGAAATCTTTTTTTCTCCATTTTTCTGGATTTTATTTGTGATCACAATTATAGGATATCTGGGAACAAAAAAATATAGAAATAATTTAAGTATTTAAGAAAAAAAACAGCTGTGTTTTGAATATTCACAGCTGTTTGGCAGTTGGTCACTCTTTTATTTTATATCAATTACACGTCTTTTTGTTTGTCCTGTTTCTTTTTTGGGTAGAACAACTTTTAATATTCCATCATTATATTCAGCTTCAATTTCATCTTCTTTGATATTATCCAGGCCAAAGGCCCTTTGATAGGTACCGGTTCTTCTTTCTCTTCTAATATAATTTTCATTCTTTTCTTCTTTTTTCTGTTCATTAGTTGCAGATATAACCAGAGAATCATTGTTGATTTCAATATTTATTTCTTCTTTGCTTAATCCAGGAAGTTCAGCTTCTATATAGTAGTTTTCTTCATCCTCTTTAATATCTGTCTTAAATCCAACATCAGCTAGATCCATTACATCAGTGAAAAAGTCAGATACCAGTGAATTGAAGGGGTCTTCCCATTCATCTACTTCTCCACCACGACGACGAAAAGGAACCATGTTAAACATAAAGCAACACCTCCTGCTTTTTTTTGTTTTACTTATCTTTTCAATTTCAATTAAATTATAAACTAAAGGTCAGTAATAGTCAAACTTTAAATTTTTTTATTATTACGGTTTAAATTTGTTTACCTTTGTTTTTCTCCTGTTTACATGTAATTTCGTTTGTTTTCAAGGTCAAGAAAGGTTAAATTATTGATAGTTCCTTTTAATTAATCCCCATAATATATCTTTTTCACTGATAAAAATTTTATTCAGATTAAAATAATCAATTATTGTTTTTAAAATTATTACCCCTGCAATAATAATATCTGCTCTTTTGGGCTCAAGGCCTTTTATCTTTTTTCTTTTTTCTAAATTATTTTTTGATAAAACATTTAAAATTTTGTTAATATTATCTGCAGTTAATTGATATTTATGTATTTTTTCAGGTTGATATTTGACAAGTTTTTGCTCTATTGCTCCCAGGGTTGTGATTGTTCCACCAACACCTATAGTCTTAAAATTATACATTTTTTCAGGTATTTTCTCTTTTAATAATTTATAAGTACTTTGTTTTATTTTTTTATATTCATTATCAGGCAGAGGTTTTTCAGGATTATCAATATATTTTAAAGTGAATCTCACAGCCCCCATATCAATACTTTTATAATTAATTTTCTTATTCTGTTTCCAGATAAATTCAGTACTTCCACCACCGATATCGATTATTAAAATTTGTTTTTGATCAAAATCAAAACTGACACCTTCATATACCAGGCGGGCTTCTTCTCTACCACTTATAATATTAATTTTAAATCCGGTTTTTTCATATACTTCATTTACCAGCTTCTTTGAATTTTTAAGATCCCTAAAAAAACTGGTTCCAGCAATATTTATTTTTTTCACTCTGTGTTTTTTTATTACCTTCTTAAAATTATTCAGGGCCTGCACTAACCTGGCAATCCCCTGAACTCCTTCACCTATCCTGGTAGTTATTTTTTTTTGCTGGAGTACAGTATAATCCCCATTTTGATAATTTACAATTAATAATCTTGTTGAATTAGTTCCTACATCTATGGCAGCTGTTATCATTTTACCAGCTCCTCATAATCACAGATATTTTTACAGGTTGATAATTCAGGTAACAGGTTATAAACCTTTTTACCTGCAGGATTTTTGCCATTAATTAAATAATCAGCTAAGTGTGTGTGTAAACATTTAATTCCTTTTTTTTTAATTATGCCACCAACCCCTGATTCTTTAATAACTTTAAATATTTCTGGAGATTGTTTTTTTAATTTTCTTTCCTGTTTTTCAGAGAGATATGATATTCTTTGTCTGGCATAATTTTTATGTGCCTCTTTTAGTTTACTTCGAAACTGAGGATCATTGTTTAATTTATCGGTCAATTCTCCTATTAAACCCTTATCCTCCAGTTTGGAAATTTCTTTTACATAATAAGGACAGCTTAACCAGTAGGTTGTTGGAAAAACACCTTTTTGACTATAGGGAGCAGTTACAATTATCATTGGTTTATCAAAGGGGCATCTCCTGGCAATTCCAGTTATATTATCCGGATATCTCCCTATCTGTTTTTCTATTATTTTAAGATCTTTTTGATTAATTCTTTTCATTTGTTTTCACCTTTTTACAAATATATTAAAACTACCGGAGGTTACCCCCCGATATTTTTATAAGTTAACTATATACATTAAAAAACACCCTCATTCCCGGAGGATGTTTTAGAATCTATTAACAATTTATTTAATTTTTCTCATTACCACCGCGCTTTGCCTCACGTTTTTTTAAATCCTGCTGTCTTTCACTACTCTGTTTTAAAAACTTATCCATTCTCTCCTCAAAAGACATTTTAGGAGCATGCTCTTTTCTCTCAGAAGGATCTTCAAGTTGCTTGATTGAAAGTCCTATTTTGCCATCATCATCTACATTAATCACCTTGACTTTAACCTTTTCATCCTTTTTCAGGTAATTACTGATATCCTTCACATAGGTATCAGCAACTTCTGAAATATGAATCAAACCTGTTTCCCCTTCTTCAAGTTCAACAAAAGCTCCAAAATTTGTTATCCCTGTAACTACACCTTCTACTTTACTTCCTACCTCAATGGACATGCTTAAATAATTCCTCCTTGAATTTTATATTGCTTACATTATATCTTAATATTAAATACATGTCAAATGTTAGCTGAAATTTGTTTTAAATTTTCATACTCAAAGAAATTCTATTTCTATTAATATCAACATCCAGGACCTTTACCTGAACAGTTTCTCCTATACTGACAACATCCAGTGGGTGGTTTACATATTGATTACTAATTTCTGATATATGAACCAATCCATCCTGTTTAACACCTATATCAACAAAAATACCAAAATCTACAATATTAGTAACTTTACCCTGTAAAATCATATTTTCCTTTATATCCTCTATTTTTAAAACATTTTTTTTGAAAACAGGTTTACTACTATCCTGGCGAGGGTCTCTTCCTGGCTGTCCTAAAGACTTAATAATATCTTTAAGTGTGGGCAATCCCAGATTCAGTTCATTTGCCATTTTTTCTATATCAAGTTCTTTTAATGATTTTCTAAATTTTTTCAAACTATCTGTATTTAATAAATCTTCTACAGAGTATCCTAATTTTTTAATTAATTTTTTAGTTTCTTTATATGATTCTGGATGAATTGAAGTTGCTGCCAGGGGATCTTCCTTACTGAATATTTT
>PWOK01000344.1 GCA_003557445.1 Halanaerobiaceae bacterium | reverse complement strand
TCTCATATTGATCTTGATCAAAAAAGTATTTTTCTTTGAAATAAGTATCACTTCCTTCAACAATAAGCATATAGCCTTCCAGAGCGTCTTTTAAAACAGTTCTTACATAGCGGGGTAAATCTTCAAGTTCCATCATATAATCCATTTCCTGAGTAAAAATCTGGTCAGCGGACATAGTTTGAGGCCTGTTATCCCCCCTGGTTAAAGTTAAAATCACTGTTCCTTCTTCATCCCGGATTCTTTCCCCTCTTTCATACTGTAAATCAGTACAGGAAGAAACAAGGATAACAACAATTAAAATAGTAGTAAAAATAAAATATTTTTTCACAGAAACACCTCCAAAAATTTATGTTATAACAGGTTGTTTTTTTAAGTTTACTGCAAGAATAATGTGTTATTTAGTAAATAGGTTACAAAGATTTTTACTTACTTAATATATTATAATTCTATAAATAAATAAATTATCCTTTAATAATTTTCAAAAAATCAAAATATTTCAACTGTTAAAATGAAGGATTTATAATTTTTTTATAGAAAGAATATGTACTAAGTGAAAAATAATTATTTTAAAGATGGAGGTGATAAAGTTTGAAGTATAATTATCTGGAAAAGTCGATGAAAAATATTATAGATATATCCATGGAAATATCACCGGAAATAGCTGTATATATGAACAGGGAAAATATGAAACCAGTTTTTACCAACCTTAATAATCATCAAAAGAGTGATGTATATCAAACTCAGATCACAATTAATCTTCATACAGGGACCCATATTGATGCCCCATTGCATATGATAAAAGGTGGTAAAGACAGTGAGATTATTGACAATCAAATCTGTTCCTGCAGGGTACTGGACTTAACCGATGTCAAAGAAAAAATAACAGATAAAGATTTAAAAGATCATGCTATAAAAGAAAATGAGTTTCTTTTATTTAAGACACAGAATTCTTTTGGCAGGAGGGGTTCTTCAGAATTTATTTATCTGACAGAAGAAGGAGCAAAATATCTTATTGACAAAAATATCAGAGGGGTTGGAATTGATGCCCTGGGAATTGAAAGGGCTCAATCAGGACACCCCACTCACAAAATACTTTTAGAAAAGGAAATAACCCTTGTGGAAGGACTGGATTTAAAAAATGTTAATTCTGCTGAATATACTCTAATTTTACTTCCTTTAAAAATCAATGGGGTAGAAGCAGTTCCGGCTAAAGCGGTTCTGGTAAAAAAATAGATTTACAGACAACAAATTATATGGGAGGTATAAAAAATGAATGTATACAAATTTGCTCTTGAATTTGAAAAAGAACATAAGGAATTTTACAGAAAACAGGCTGAAACGGTTAAAAATGAATCCTTAAAACATGTATTTAATGAACTTGCTGATGAGGAAGAAAAACATGAAAGAATTGTCAAACAAATTTCTGAGGGAGATAAAATAGATCATATAGAATCAGAGATATTACCAAAAGTCAGAGATGCCTTTAAAGATATTTCCATCAAGTCTAAAGCCAATAAATCCGATCAGGTTGTTCCGGTAACACAGGTGGATGTTTACAGAGAAGCAAAAGAAATGGAAACTAAAAGCTATAATTTTTATAAAGAAAAAGCAGAAGAAACAGATATAGCTTTTGTCAAAAAAGCCTTTAAAAAACTGGCCAGAGAAGAAAAAAAACATGAAACAATATTAACAAACTTAATTGAGCTTGTTAACCGGCCCAATACCTGGATAGATGATGCCGAGATGTATCATATTGAAGATTATTAATATAAAGGTTTTTAAATTTATGTAATTTAAGTAGGTGATGGAATTAGTGAGAGATTTAAGTTTATCAACTGATTTGTATCAATTGACAATGGCTCAGGGATATTATAAAAGTGGTAAAAACGAAAAAGCTGTTTTCGATTTGTTTTATAGAGAAAATCCCTGTGATAATGGTTATTCTATTTTTTGTGGTCTTAATCAGGTTATTGAATATATTGATAATCTTAAATTTTATAAAGATGATCTTAATTATTTGCAAAAACAGGGGTTTGATGAAGATTTTCTGGATTATTTAAGAGAATTTTCTTTTTCTGGAAACCTGTATTCTATTCCTGAGGGTAGTATTATTTTCCCTCAGGAACCTGTTTTAAAGGTTGAAGCACCAATAATTGAGGCCCAGCTGCTGGAAACACCTCTATTAAATATTTTAAATCATCAATCACTAATAGCTACAAAAGCCTCCAGGGTTGTCAAGGCAGCGGGAGATAAATCTGTCCTTGAATTTGGCCTGCGAAGAGCCCATGGCCCTGATGCCGGTCTTTATGGAGCCAGAGCAGCAGTTATTGGTGGTTTTAGTGGTACTTCAAATGTTTTAGCAGGCAAGAAATTTGCTATAAATATTAGTGGAACCCATGCTCACAGCTGGGTTATGAGTTTTGATACAGAATTGGAGGCTTTTAGAACCTATGCTAATATTTATCCTGATAGCTGTATTCTGCTTGTTGATACTTATGATACTTTGAATAAAGGGGTTCCCAATGCTATTAAAGTATTTCAGGAAATGAAAGAAAAAGGGGTTAACTCTGATCTCTATGGAATAAGACTGGATAGTGGTGATCTGGCCCGATTATCCCGTCAGGCCCGCAAAATGCTGGATAAGGCAGGTTTTGAGAATGCTAAAATTGTTGCTTCCGGTAATCTTGATGAAAATATTATTACTGATTTGAAAAAAGAAAATGCTGAAATAGATTTTTATGGTGTTGGAACAAAATTAATAACCTCTTATAATTGTTCGGCTTTTGGTGGGGTTTATAAATTAAGTGAATATAAGGGACAGGCAAAGATGAAGGTTTCCGATAATATAGAAAAAACAAGCAATCCGGGTAACAAAAAGCTAATAAGGATTTATGATAAAAAAAGCAATAAGATGGTCAAAGATATTATAGCTTTAAAAGAAGAAAATCTGGAATTTGATAGGAATAGATATCAGGTTAGAGAAATGTTAGAACCCATCTTTAAAAAGGGTAATTGTAGATATAAACAGGCTAAAGTTAGTGAAATCCAGCAATATTGTATAGAGGAAAAACAGACTCTCAAACCTGAGTATAAATTACTTGCAAAAGCTGATATAATGGAAGTTGATCTTTCACCGGGATTATCTAAATTAAAACAGGATATCATATCTTCTCTTTAATATAACCATTTTTAATAAGTGAAGATAAATCATCCGGTGGATTGGGATGGCAGAGATAAAAACCCTGGGCAGTATCACAATTAATAGATTTGAGGAAATCCAGTTCAGCTTTTGTTTCCACACCTTCGGCTGTAACCTTTTTATCAAGACAGTGAGCCAGTTTTATAATATATCGGGTAATATCCTGTTTGTTTTTATTTTTATCAATATTGGTAATAAAATCTCTGTCAAGCTTCAAAGTATCTATGGGCAGATTGATTAAATAGGATAAAGAAGAATATCCTGTACCAAAATCATCAAGGGCACAGTTGACTCCCATATTTTTTAATTCATGCAATATACTGGAACACTTATCTAAATCCTGGAGGAGATCACTTTCCGTTAACTCCAGCCTGATATGTTCTGGTTTAATATTGTGTTTTTTTATTGTTTTTTCAACCCTCAGAGGTAAATCTTCTCTTTCAAATTCACTGGCAGATAAATTTATTTCTGTCACTATGGAGGGATTGTCCTGTAGCCAGAGTTTTTGTTGACGACACACTTCATTTAATACCCATTTACTGATAGGATATATTTGCCCGGTTCTGGTTGCAAAGGGAATAAATCTATCAGGTGGAATAAAAGAGCCTTTTTTATCAGACCAGCGTATTAAAGCCTCCAGAGATAAAATTTCACCCGAATCAGTATCGACTATGGGCTGATAATAAAGAAAGAAATCATTATTTTTAAGTGCTTTATTAATATTGCTTTCTTTTTGTAGATGAAAATAAAATCTATCTTTCATTGAGGGGTCAAAGATTAAAGAAGAAGTAAAAGTCTGCTGGGACTGGTTAAGGGCATTTTCAGCATTATTTATTAGTTTCTGAGCAGAAGTACCATGAATTGGAGCCAGGGCAGCACCCATACTTAATGAAATATAGAAGGAATGATTAAAAAACTCAAATAATCCAGTAAAGGAATCCTGTATTTTTTCCAAAAATTGATTTAATTCCTCTAAATCCTTTATATCCTTCTCAAAAATAGCAAAATTATCTCCAGAAAAACGGGCAATATTTTTTACTCCAATAAGTTCTTCTCTAAGTTTATCAGCGAAAATTTGCAACATTTTATCTCCATGTTTTACTCCATAAATATTATTAATTCTCTTAAAATTATCAATATCGAAAAAGACAACACCAATAGCTGTGTTTTTTTTAAGTTCTTTGTCAAGTTCTTCTTTGAATTTTTTGCGGTTTGGAAGTCCGGTTAAAGAATCATAATAGGCAAGTTGATAGGTTTTTTCCTGTTCCTGTTTTAATTCCTGGTGTTTATTTCGCAGTTCTTTTTCTGTTTTGTGTAATTGTAAATTTCTTGTTTCTAATTTTTCATTTTTTATTAATAATTTATCTGATAAAACAGTAATTTTTTCAATTTGACTTTTAATGAGAAAAAACAAAAGGAGGGCAGTAGCCAGAACATAAAAGAAACCTTTATAGGTCTGGAAAAGAGTGATAAGTTCTCCATCATTTAAAAAATGAAGAACAAGCAAGTCAGTTAACCAGATCCATATTAATCCAATAATACCATATATGAATGTTGTTTTTAAAGCAATTGTATAGGAACTTATATTCCGGGTGTTTTTGTATTTTTGCTTTTCCATATTTAAACCTCCCCGTGAATTCTGTAAGTTTCATAAATTATGCAGGATAGGTCATTTTATGTAACAACTTTTTCTCTTTTAATATATTAATATATTCTAGAAAAAGTAAATTAAACCTTCAAATTTCTTCAAAAATGAACAAAAAGTCATCATTATAAACCCTGGCTTTCTAAAATTATCAACAAAATAATTATAATTATTGCAAGTGGAATAATAATTATCCAGTGATTAATTTTTAGAGCTTCAGGTAAGGTTGGTTTTTCAAGTTTGTTTTTGTTAAAAAAAGGCTTCATTACAGGGAAAACAGCAGCATAAATACCTGAACCTATAATAATCCCGGAGATACCTCCGATCAAAGCATCAAGATTACCCTGACCTGCTGCTCCGGCAATTGTTCCCGGACAGTAGCCAACAAGGGCAAAACCCACTCCAAAAATAAGGCCTCCTACTATAGAAGAACTTAAAGAAGCATTTTTGGGTTTTAATTTTATTAAATTTCTATCCTTTAGAAAATAGACCCCAAACATTCCGGTGATAATTGCTGTCATAATAATTTTTAAAACTGTAAAATCTTCAAGAACTAATTGACCAATTATTACATTATAATGTGTTACTCCACCTTTTTGTAATAAAAACCCAAAGATTATTCCTGTAAATAATCCCAGAACTAATTTTTTCTTTCTATTAGTTTTCATCTATAAACCCCTTTCTATTTGTTTTTCATTCAGCAAAATTGTAGATTTATTTAAAAGAAGATTAAGGCTGTAATTACTCCTCCCAGGAAAAAACAAATAACAGCAATCCAGCTACTAATACTTAACTGCAGGGTGCCACTGATACCATGACCACTTGTACAGCCATCAGCCATTCTGGCTCCAAAACCCATGATAATACCTCCGATTAATGCAGATATTAATCGGCCTGAAATAGTTAAATTTAAGATAGAGTCAAATTCTGTTGCCGGTAAAAAAGCAATATTGAACTGACCTGAAAGTAGTGCTGAAATAAAGCTTCCAATAATAATACCCAGAACAAGCATCCACTGCCATTCGATTCTGGCTTTCTTTTTTTTGTAATATTCATTGTTTTCAACATAGCTTTTGTTGATTTTTTTCAAGAGGAGACCGGAGGTTCTCAGGTAGGCAGTGGAAGTTCCCAGTGGTTTTTTGGATATTAAAAAGGTTAACCAGGAAAGAATTCCGATAGCCATACCAACAACATAAGGTGACCAGGTTTCATAAAACAAAAAAGACATAATTATCAACTCCTTTGTGATTTTAAAAATTCTTTAAAATTTGCTATTTTTATTTTTAAATATTATAATTAAATAACAATTACTATTATTATAACCTGTATTTGAGGTGATAGCAGTGATTATAAATGATGCAACTCAATTGATTGGAAATACACCTGTTGTTAAGTTGAATAATATTCCTGCCAGAGATAGAGCAAATATATATCTTAAGCTTGAATACTTTAATGTCAGTAGAAGCGTGAAAGATCGTCCAGCTTTAAATATGATAATAAGGGCTGAAAACAATGGACAATTAAAGCCAGGGGGAACAATTATTGAACCCACCAGTGGTAATACAGGTATTGCTTTAGCCATGATAGCTGCTGTTAAAAATTATCAATGTATTATTGTTATGCCCGATAATGTCACAGAAGAAAGAATTAAGATAATTGAAGCATATGGTGCTAATGTTATTTTAACCCCATCTAAAGATTCAATTCAGGGTGCTATTGATAAAGTAAAAAAACTTGCTTCCAAAATAGATGGTTCTTTTGTTCCTGACCAGTTTAAGAATCCTGCCAATCCAGCGGCTCACCGCAAAACAACAGCCTGTGAGATCTTAGAGGATTTTAATAATAATCTCCATGCTTTTGTAAGTACAGCAGGAACCGGTGGTACGATTACCGGTACAGGAGAAGAATTGTTAAATAAACTCCCTGAACTGGATATATATACTGTTGAACCGGAAAAATCCCCTGTACTGGCTGGAGGTAAACCAGAACCACATAATATTCCGGGAACTGGCCCGGGATTTATTCCTAAGATATTAAATACTGATATCTATAAAAAAATTTTTCATATATCAGATAACGAAGTTATACAAATGGTTCACAAACTTGCTAAAAAAGAAGGCTTATTACTGGGTCCTTCTTCTGCAGCAGCAGTCTGGGCTGCTGTTAAAGTAGCTGATAACCTCAAAAAAGACAAAAATGTACTGGCCATAGCTCCTGATACAGGAGAACGATATTTAAGCCAGAATATTTTTTAATAAAAAGCAAAATTGACTTGAATTTTTACCTTAGTAACTTTATTATATTTATAAGAATAGTATTATTAAATATTATTCTGGATAATTTTATTATTTCCTGCTTTTAATAATAATTATTTTTATGGAGTGATGATAATGGATAAATATCAATTTGTTATTTTTGGAGGGACAGGTGATTTGAGTCATCGCAAACTGATGCCTGCTTTTTATGATCTTTTAGTTGATGAACTTTTACCGTATGATTTTAGTATTGTTGCAATTGGAAGACGTAATGAAAACAGGAGAGATTATTTAAATGATATCTGTAAATCTTTAAAAAAACATACCCGTTTTGACTTTGATAAAAAGATATGGGATCAGCTTTCAGAAAAGATCATTTATCAAAGAATGGATATCAGTAATGATAAGGGATATAAAAAATTAAAAAAATGTCTTGATAATCAACAGGCACAAAGAATTTATTACCTTGCTTTAGCTCCTAAATTTTTTGAACCTGTTGTTGAAAGACTTGAAAAGTTTGATCTTGTGGAAAATTCTATAGGTATATCAAGACTGGTAATTGAAAAACCCTTTGGTAGTAATTTTTCTACTGCCCTCAGGTTAAACAATAAAATAAGAAGGGTTTATCCTGAAGAAAATATTTACCGAATAGATCATTATTTAGGAAAAGAAATGCTGCAGAATGTACTGGTTATAAGATTTGCCAATATCTTATTTGAATCTATCTGGGATAATAAACATATTGACAATATACAGATAGTTTCCAATGAACGGGTAGGAGTGGGGCAGAGAGGTGAATATTACGAAAAAGCCGGGGTTTTAAGAGATATGTTCCAGAATCATTTGATTCAGCTTTTAACTCTAACCGCTATGGAACCCCCTGCTAAAATGGATGCAGATTCTATAAGGAGTGAAAAAGTCAAGATATTAAAAACTTTAAATGAAATAAATCCTGATAATATTGAAGATTTTGTAGTCAGAGGACAATATGGATCAGGTGTAATTTCCGGGGGAAAAGTACCCGGGTACAGGCAGGAACAGGGTGTTTCCCCAGAATCCGATACAGAGACATTTATTGCAATGAAATTACAGATTGATAGTATAAGGTGGTCTGGTGTCCCTTTTTATATAAAAACAGGTAAGAGATTGTACAAAAAACAAACCGAAATTATTGTTGAATTTAAAGATCAATAT
>PWOK01000221.1 GCA_003557445.1 Halanaerobiaceae bacterium | reverse complement strand
TTTATTTTCTTTTTTTACCCTTATAAAAACCACATTCCGGACAAATTCTATGAGGTAATTTTAATTCTCCACATTCCTCACATTCACTTATATTTGGAGACTTTAATTTCCAGTGAGTTCTTCGTTTTCTTTTTCTTGTCTTTGATGTTCTTCTCTTAGGAACAGCCATTTTATAGTGCACCTCCCTTTAATAATTAATCTTGATAAAAATCCTGCAATTTTTCTAAACGAGGATCAATTGACTCATTTGAACAACCACATTCATTTTCATTTAAATTTTTACCACATTGTGGACATATACCATCACATTTTTCATCACATAATGGTTTAATAGGTATTGCTAAAAAGATATCTGATTCTATTAATTCAGAGAGATCAAATATTTTTAAATCATCTATTTTATCAAGTTTTACTTCTTGATTTATTTTAATTTTTATTTTATAAGGAAATTCATTTAAACAGCGACTACATTCAAGTATAATATTGCCTTTGAGATATCCATCAAATATCATATGTTTTTTTGTTTTATATATTTTTAGCTTAATAGATAAGGTTTCAGGTATTTTGATTTCTCTATTTTGAAAACTGAGGTTCTGAAATTTAATATTACTGTTTATTTCTTTACTAATATTTTTTTCATCAATTCTACTAATATCAATAAACATTTTTTCACCCCTATATTTTTAACCTCAGTATATTATAATAAAACAATTAGGACTTTGTCAAGCTAATTATATTGGAATCGGTACATTTTTTTACAATTCTAAGAGTATCACGGGCTATTACAAGTTCCTCATTAGTCGGAATTACAAATGCTTTTATTTTTGAATCAGGGGTTGTAATTTCGGCATTTTTTTGTTTTGCCTTATTCGCCTGGTCATCAACAGTTACATCCATAAACTCAAGTCCTGAAAGAATACCTTTTCTTATATCTGAAGCATTTTCACCAATACCGGCTGTAAAAACAATAGCATCTATTCCATTCATTACCAGCATATAGGCCCCGATATATTTTTGTATTTGATAATTAAAAAGCTCAAGAGCAAGCTTAGCTCTTTCATGTCCTTCTTTTGCAGCTTTTCTTATATCTCTGGAATCACTGCTAATACCGGAAATTCCAAGCAGTCCGCTCTCCTTGTTCATAATATCATTTACTTCTTCCAGTGTTATATTTTCTTTTTCCATTAAATAAGGGATTATTGCCGGGTCAAGATCACCACATCGTGTTCCCATAACCAGCCCTTCTAGGGGTGTAAACCCCATACTGGTTTCAACAGATTTACCTCTGTTTACAGCTGCAATACTGGCTCCATTACCAAGATGACAGGTGATTATTTTTAATTCTTCAATTGGTCTGTTCATGAGGTCTGCAGCTTTACGGGCAACAAACTTATGAGATGTGCCGTGAAAACCATAACGACGAATTCCGTATTTTTTATAAAATTCATAAGGAAGAGCATACATATATGCCTTGGGAGGCATTGTCTGATGAAAAGCAGTATCAAAAACGGCAACCTGTGGTTTATTGGGCATTAATTTCTCACAGATTTTTATTCCAGCCAGATTATGTGTGTTATGTAAAGGAGCTAATTCACAAACACTTTCTATCTGTTCTATAACTTCTTCATTAATAAGATTTGAGTCAGCAAATTTTTCCCCTCCATGTACTACTCTATGCCCGATAGCATTAATTTCTTTCATATTATTGAGTACACCATACTCTTCATCAAGCAAAGAATCTCTAACAATTTTTATTCCCTTTTTATGATCTGGTATTTTTTTTCTTAATTTTATATCAATCCCTCTATAATTTTCATATTCTAAAGCTGACCTATCTATTCCTATTCTATCTACTTTACCACTGGCCATAGCATTTTCATTTTTCATATTAAATAATTTAAATTTTATTGAAGAACTACCACTATTTAATACTAAAACCTTCATCTGTTAACCCTCCTGTATAATTCACATTTAATTAATTTAAGTTTTATTCCCTGGCCTGAATTGAGGTTATAGCAACAACATTTACAATATCTTCTACAGAACAACCTCTGGAAAGGTCATTAACAGGTTTAGCTAACCCCTGTAAAATAGGGCCTAAAGCAACAGCATTTGCAAGTCTTTCCACCAATTTATAACCTATATTACCTGCCTGTAAATCAGGAAATATTAAAACATTTGCTTTACCTGCCACATTACTATCAGGTGCTTTGTTTTGAGCAACAGATGGTACTATTGCTGCATCAAGCTGTAATTCTCCATCAATTAATAAGTCAGGTTGCATTTCTAAAGCAAAATCAACAGCTTCTCTAACTTTATCAACCAATTTACCACTGGCACTTCCTTTAGTCGAATAGGAAAGTAATGCTACAACTGGATCTATTCCCAGAAGTTTTTTGGCAGTTATTGAAGATGATACCGCGATTTCAGCCAATTGCTTACTGTCAGGTGAAGGATTTACTGCACAATCAGCAAAAATGAATGTTCCTTTTTGTCCCAGTTTACAGTCAGGTACATCCATAACAAACAGGCCTGAGGCTACAGAAAATTTTTCAGATGTTCTAATAATTTGAAAAGCAGGCCTTATAACATGACCGGTAGGATTAACAGCTCCTGCTACAAGTCCCTGACATCTATTGGTATGTACAAGCATGGTTCCAAAATAAAGAGGATCTTTTATAATATTTTCAGCCTCTTTCAATGTTATTCCTTTATGCTTTCTTAAATTATAGAAATCATTAGCAAAGGATTTTATTAATGTTGATTTTTCTGGATCAATTATTTCCATATTTTCTATATTTATTTTTTCTTTATTCGCAATACTGGAAATTTCATTTTCATTACCAAGAATAATAATTTCTGCTATATTTTCTTTCTTTATTATGGAAGCAGCTTTTAAAATTCTGGGTTCAGTACCTTCTGGTAAAACAATTTTATTATTAATTGTTTTTGCTTTTTCTTGTAATCTTTTAATTAGTTTCATATTAAATCCTCTCCCTGTATTCAGTTGTATATTTGATTTAAGTTTGTTATTATATAAATAAATGGTACACTATATATATACTATATAAATAAAAATATTCCTTTATACTTTTTCTATTAATTATATTTAATTTTTATGAAAGGAAATAACCAATGAAAATAACCGGTATTATAACAGAATATAACCCTTTTCATAATGGTCATTTATACCATCTTAACCGTTCAAAGAATTTAAATAAAAACCAGGGAATTATCTGTGTTATGAACGGTAATTTTATGCAGAGAGGGCAACCTGCAGTTACTGATAAATGGAGCCGCACAAAAATGGCCCTGGAAAATGGTGTTGACCTGGTTATAGAATTACCTTTAATCTATGGTATACGAAGTGCTGAATATTTTGCAAGTGGTGCTATAAAAACTCTGGCTGCAACTGGTGTTGTCAGTTCAATTGTCTTTGGTAGTGAGACAGGTAAAATTGAACCATTAAAACAAATTGCTGAAATTTTAATAAAAGAACCTAATTCTTATAGTAAAAAACTTAAAGAAAACTTAAATAAAGGAGATTCGTTTCCTGTAGCACGAGAAAAAGCATTAATTTATTATCTGGATCATAGCTCAGGTATTAACAAAATAAATAAATCAGATATAATAAATACAATTTCTCAACCCAATAATATTTTAGGAATAGAATATTTAAAAACAATATTAAAATTAAATTTACCTGTTAAATCATTCACAATAAAAAGAACACATAAAAACTATCATTCAAAAAAAGCTACTCATAAATTGGCCAGTGCTACAGCTATTAGAGAATTAATCTATCAAAATAAAATAAAAGAAATAAAAAACTTAATACCAGATAATTGCTATAACATAATAGAATCAGATTTTAACACAGGTAAAATACCAATAAAAAAACAGTTTCTTGGTAATATGATTCTAAGTAAACTCCGACAACTCAGTCCTGACAATTTAAAAAAATATGCTGAAATAAATAATGGACTTGAAAATAGAATAATATCTGCTTCCCATAAATCAGGAAATCTGGAAAAATTAATATCCAGTATAAAAACTAAAAACTATACAAGAACAAGAATACAAAGAAATCTGCTCCATATTCTTTTTTCTCTTAAAAATTACGATCTTAAAAAAATGGATTCATCAGGAATAAAATATTTAAGAGTACTTGGTTTTAATACCCGTGGAGAAAAAATACTTTCAAGAATAAATTCCCGATCATCCAGACCAATTATAACACAACCAGCCGATTTTTTAAAGTCAATTAATTGTAAAAGTAATAATCCTTTAATCAAACAATTAAGTTATGATATTCTGGCTTCAGATGTCTATACATTACTATATAGTCAACGAAATCAAAGAAATGGACAACAGGATTTTTTAAGACCTGTAATAAAAGTTTGAATTCATATATTCAAAAAACTGATCAATATTTTCAATTTTAATAACCTGAATATTTTTAGCAACCTGTTTTGCTTCTTCATAATTTCCAGCTGGGACTAAAAATATATCTGCATTAATCTTTTCTGCAGCCATTATTTTTTGTTTAACTCCATCTATCATATGAACATTCCCATCAATCGTAACACTGCCTGTACCGGCTATTTTTTTGCCCTGAGTAATATCTTCTGGAGTTAGCTGGTTAAATATTTCAAGAACAAACATTATACCAGCAGAAGGACCAACTATTTTATCAGTATCAAAAGCGACCTCTCTTTCAAAATGATATTCTAAATTATTAGTTTTAATAAAAATACCAATTGATGGTTTATCAGGATTTTCTTCAAGTTCAATTGTTTCCAGAGAATATTTTAATCTCTCATTATCTCTTTTTACTGTTATATCAACTATATCACCCATATTCCTTTTTCTGATTAAATCTGCAGCATCAGTTGCAAATTGAACTTCTTCTCCATCTATTGCAACAATAATATCTTCTTTTTTTAATTTGGAATAAGCTGTTCCTTCCTCCTGTAAATCTATAATTAATGCCCCCTCACCTGTCATTTTATATTCAAAACCTGCTTTTTCAAAAGCAAGGGCCTGAGATTGAAGTTTGCTTTCTTCCATTAATTCCTCCTGAATCTCAATATATTGTTGTATATCAACACCTGGAGGAAGATGTTCATCAATTAATTTTAATTCAATTCCTTCTGGATTATATAATTTTATATAAACATAATCCCATATATTTGCTCTTTTAGAAGATACAGCAGTTAATAAAAAACTACCCTGATGGTTTTTAATACCGCCTTCAACAGTTATCATTGGTGATAGTTCAGTTGCAATTCCTGGTGAAATCACATGATAAGCAGTAGGTATAAAATAACTAACGATTAAAATAAATATTAATATTATTATAAAATTAATTACTTTTATAAAATTCTTGTTGTTATATTTTTTCAATATTATTGCTCTCCCTTCCCCTTAAAATTTGAATTTAATTCACTCTCAATTAATTCTAATATTTCCTTATAAACTGTATTGTTATTATCAGATAAATTAAACCAATTGATATCTTCATCTCTTTTAAACCAGGTTAATTGTTTTTTAGCAAGATGTCTTGTATTTCTTTTAATTAATCTTATTGCTTCATCTTTATCATAATTATTATCAAGAAAATTTATTATTTCTTTATAACCAAGAGCCTGTAATGCTGTTTTACTTAAATCATATTTTTTTCTTAGCATTTTTGTTTCTTTAATCAATCCCTTTTTAATCATTTGTTCTACCCTTAGGTTAATTCTCTCATATAATGACTGCCGGGAACGTTTTAAACCAATTTTTAAATAATTATATCTGGGTGGTCTCTGTTCTTGTTTTTTTTCAAAATATGTTTTTGTTTTACCAGTTTGTTCATAAATTTCGATACCTCTGATTACTCTTCTTAAATCATTGGGATGTAATTTTTGTGCCAGATCGGGATCAATACTGTTAAGTTTTTCATGTATATATTTGTTTCCATAAACTTCTGCTTCTCTTTTTAACTTTTTTCTTAATTCATTATTTTTTTCCATTTGAGGAAGAGTAAAACCCTCAACAATGGCATTTATATATAAACCTGTACCACCAACCATTAAAGGGATTTTTCCTCTTCCAACTATTTTAGGTATTATTTTATCCACTTTTTTTTGATAATCAGCCACTGAAAATTGATTTTCAGGAGTAATAATATCAATCATATGATGTTTAATTATCTTTCTGTATTCTTCTTTAATTTTATCAGTACCAATATCCATATCTTTATATATTTGCATGGAATCTGCTGATATTATTTCAGCATTAATCTCTTCAGCTATATCAAGTGATAAACTTGTTTTTCCAACAGCAGTTGGACCAAGTAATATGATTAATGGATATTTTTTGTTTTTAATCATGTTCTCTGAAAACCTCTTTCCAGTTGTTTTTGATCCAGATGGATAATTGCAGGGCGATTATGTGGACAGCGAAAAGGATTACTGGTTTCAAATAAATTTTGTATTAAATTTTCCTGTTCAATATGGTCAAGAGATTGACCGGCTTTTACTGCACTTCTACAGGCCATATAGGTTATAGTTCTTTCAATTAATTGAGCAGATTTTAAAGTTTGACCTTTTTCTATAAGATTATCAATAATATCACGAAGAACATTTTTATCAGATCTGTTTTTTATAATGGTAGGTACTTCTCTAATTATAAGACTATTTCCACCAAAGGATTCCAGTAAAAATCCCAGTTTTTTTATTTCATTTTTATATTTATTAACAATTTCAATTTCATTTAAGGTAAGTTCTAAGTTAACCGGTGTTAAAAGAGGTTGTGATTTAACTTTATTCTTATTATATTTATTATAATATTTTTCATATAATATTCTTTCATGGGCAGCATGTTGATCAACTATATATATTCCATCGCCTTCAACAACTATATATGTATTATCAACCTGTCCCAGTATTTTTTCTGTCTTATAATTATTCTCTATTTTTTCTTTAATCAAATCTTTTTTATTATTTACTTTTTGTTTATATTTATTATCTGTTTTTTTTATATTATAATAATCATTTTTATATTCATTCTTTGAAATACTTTTGTTTATATCACTTTTTTTGTTAAAATAATCATTTAATTTTTGTTGTCGGGAATTAGGTTTTTCTTTTTTGAAGCTTTTTCTTTGATCTATTTTAATTTTAGTAGAACCATCCATTGTTTTTAATTTATCCTTAATTCCTTTTTGTATTACATCTTTAATTATATTATTTCTACTAAACTTAATTTCTTTTTTGGCAGGATGGACATTAACATCCACTAAAATCTGATTTAATTCTATATTTAAAAATACTACTGGATATTTACCAGAAGGTAATAATCCGCGATAACCTTCTTCAACCCCATGACTCAGTGTCAGATTATTGACTGTTCTTTTGTTTACAAAGAATTTTTCATAAATTCTGGATGAACGGTTAAAATCCGGTCTGGCAATATATCCCTTAACACAAATAAATCTATCTTCAAATTCTACAGGTATTATTTTTTCATAAAGTTCTTTACCATAAATCGCAAGTATACTATCCTTAAGTTCACCTGAACCAGGAGTCTGAAGCACTTTGTTTTGATTATGTTTTAATATAAAAGAAATTTCAGGATATGCAAGTGCTTCATTGGAAACAACCTGACTGATATGTCCAAATTCTGTACCTGTAGTTTTCATGTATTTATATCTGGCAGGAGTATTAAAAAACAAATTTTTAACTCTTATATCAGTTCCCTGAGAACCAGCAGCAGTTGATTTGTTAATAATCTTGCTTCCTTTTATTTGTAATTTGCTGGCTTTAATTTGACTTTTATATTTAGTTATAACCTCCACCTCGGAAACAGAGGCAATACTTGCCAGAGCTTCTCCTCTAAAACCAAGGGTTTTTAAAGAATATAAATCATCTATATTGTTAATTTTACTGGTGGCATAACGGGAAAAAGCAAGTTCTATTTCTTCTTTTTTGATTCCAGAACCATTATCTTTAACTCTAATTAAATCTTTTCCCCCATTTTCAACTTCAATCAATATTTTATCACTATCTGCATCTATAGAATTTTCTACAAGTTCTTTGACAACAGATGCAGGTCTTTCTATAACTTCACCTGCAGAAATTTGGTCAGCAACATCAGAAGGAAGTTGTTTTATAATATCAGCCATATTTTTCACCTTTCTTTTTTATTTTTTGTTGAAGATCAAACAAAAAATTCATTGCTTCTATAGGAGTCATTGAAGCAATATCTTTGTTTTTTATTTCATTAATTATTTTTTTATCAGGATTAAAAAGATTTAATTGTTCTTTTTTGCTTTTCTCGG
>PWOK01000184.1 GCA_003557445.1 Halanaerobiaceae bacterium | reverse complement strand
GGAGTAGAAGGGTCTTCTCCATCTGCTATACTTCTTATGGATATATCTCGATCAGTAACAATACCAACAGGTGTATCTCCCTGACAGACAGGGACAGCTCCTACATTAATATCTTTCATTACTTTTGCTGCCTGATGTATAGAATCATCAGGGTTTACAGTTGTAACATTACCTGTCATAACATTTTTTAGTTGCATAAAATCAACCTCCCTTTTTAATTTAATTTTAGCTTATGTAAAAAAGAATCAATTTACTCATTTTAACGAAAAAACTTAATTAATAAGATTGACAGTAAAAATATATTATTTTATAATTATTACATATTATATAAAACAGGAGGCTGAAAATGTCTAAAAAAAAGACTACTCAAAAAGCTCTGGAAGTTAAAGATTTGAAAAAACACTATGGTAATGTTAAAGCAGTTGATGGTATTTCTTTTTATGTGAAAAAAGGCCAGGTTTTCACACTACTTGGCCCCAATGGTGCTGGAAAAACAACAACTCTGGAAATACTGGAGGGTTTAAAAGGCGCTGACAGTGGTGAAATATATTTTTTCGGCGAAAAATGTTCAAAAATTGGTAAAAAAGAAAAAGAAGAGATAGGAGTTTTGTTACAGGAAAATAATTTTATTGAAAAAATCAAAGTAAAAGAAATTATAGAGATGTTTGCTTCTTTTTTTAAAAAATCTCTTAAAATAAATGATATCCTGGATTTGATTGTTCTCAAGGAAAAAGAGGATTCCTTTGTAGAAGATTTATCAGGAGGACAGAGACAGAGACTTGCTATTGGCCTTGCTTTAATAAATGATCCCCGGATAGTATTTTTAGATGAACCAACTACCGGTCTTGATCCTCAGGCCCGAAGAAATGTCTGGGGTTTGATAAAAAAGCTTAAACAGGAAGGAAAAACAATCTTTTTAACAACTCATTATATGGAAGAAGCTGAACAGCTTTCTGATTATGTTTATATTATGGATCAGGGCAAAATAATTGCCAGAGGCTCCACCAGGGAACTGGTATCTGACCTTGGTCGTGAGAATGTTATTGATTTTGAAAAAGGTGATTTAGAAAAAGAGGATATCCAGCAATTAATAAATTTATTCAAGAAAACCAATGTAAAGGATAATCAAATATCAATATTTGTAGAAAAATTATCTTCAGCTATGTCAAAATTATTAAAATGGTCAGAAAATAAAAATCTTGAACTGGATAATTTGATGATCAGACGCCCTAACCTGGAAGATGTGTTTTTAGAATTAACAGGGAAGGGGTTGAGAGAATGAAATCCATAAGGACTGTTTTTTTGCAGTATTTAAGGCAACAGGTGCGTGACAAATATGCTATATTCTGGAATATGGTTTTCCCTCTATTATTAATGAGTATTCTGGTCCTGGTTTTTGGAGGGTTTGAAGATGGTTCTGTTGTTTTTCAGGTAAGTATGGTTAATTTTGAAGAGGAACAGTCTGATGAAAATTTTTCAATGATTATAAATCAGGTTTTTACAGATTTAGCCAGGGATGAACAACAAAACTGGCTTGTATTACATAAACCGGGAGCTGATGAAAGCAAAGAAGAGTTTCTTGCTAGAGAAAAAGAACTTCTGGAAAAAGGTGATAGACATGCCCTACTGGTGATTCCAGAAGGAATTAATGATCAGATACTAAATAAAATAAGATATCAGTTTTTACCTGCTGGAGAAGAATCAGAAGCAGGTCAATTGACAATATACAGAAATTCTGAAAATCAAATATCTTCTTTATCAGCTGATATAATTTCAGGGATTATCTCTGATATAAATAAAGAAATAAATATACGAAGTGGTTTAATTGATAAGGGTGATCTGGTGCAAATCAGTAGAAATCAGATAACAACTGCTGCAACAGGAGAGAGTTTTTCCATGGTTGATTATCTTTTACCGGGAATTATATTAATGACTTTTCTTTCTTCAGGTTTAGAAATTTTTGTAGAAAAGATATCAGCAAGAAGAGAAAAAGGAATTTTGCGAAGATATTTTGCCACTCCCATGAGACCTGGAAATTATTTTACAGGAATATTTCTTTTTATTATTGTTATTTCTCTGATTCAGGTTTTATTGATATATGGCTGGGGAAGAATTTTCTTTGGTTTTAATTTAAACATATTTACTCCTGTGAGTATTTTTCTTATGTTATATTCTTTGATTGTTTTTCTTTCCCTGGGCTTTTTTATTCTTTCAGTTGTTCGTTCCCAGGAATCAGCAGGTACTATGACTCAGGCATTTATATATCCCATGATGTTTTTAGGAGGTCTCTTCTTTCCAGTTATGGGACTCCCTGGATTGTTAAGAATAATAGTTTTAATTAATCCAGTTACCTATTTAATTAATGGATTAAGGGATGTTTTAGGGGTTTATCCCAGTCCAACCTCTTTTATTATGAATATTACAGTACCAGCTGTCTGGTTAATAGCAGGGATAATTATATCCAGCAGATTTTTCAACTGGAATCCGGGAGGGGAAAAATAATATGTTTAAACAATATTTAAAATTAACAAAGACTTTAAGTAGAAGTTTTTTTAGAGATAAACAGACAATATTTTTTGTTCTAATAATGCCCTTAATATTTATGTTGATTTTTGGATTTTTATATTCAGGTGAGATGCAGGGGGGAATTTCAAATACAGTTGCTGTTTATTTTGAAACTGAGACTGAAATTGATAAAAATACAATATATAATATTATTGAGGAATATGAAGGATTAAAATATATAGAAGTAAATTCACTTGAAGAAGGAAAGGAAATACTCCGTAATCTGGAAGTTGATATGGTACTTCATGGAAGGGAAAATAATCTTAATTTTTATTATAATCCTGTAAGAATGCAGGATAATCCCCTTCTTGAACAACAGGCAGCAACAATAGTAGCTGAATTAGATACTGTCAGGGCTGGTTTACAGGAATTAATTATGGTAAAGGTTGAAGATACAGGAGAAGCTGCCAGCAGTAATTTAATTTTCATGTTTCCCGGGTTAATTGCTCTTGGTATAGCTTCAGCCGGTTTATTTGTAATAATTGAAGCATTTATGCATTACAAAGAAAAAGGAGTTCTTAAAAGGATGGCTGCTTCCCCCATGGATAAAAATATATTTTTATTATCTTTAATGAGCAGTAGAATTCCCGGGGCTTTCATGAGTGCTTTGCTTGTTCTGGTGTCTGGATTTCTTTTGTTCAATGTTTCTTTTACCATTGACTGGGTTCTTTTTATACCCTATATAATTGTCTCCACGATTATTATGATGGGTTTTGGGGCTTTAATTACTGTTTTTACAAAAACAGCAGATAGTGCAGTTCAGGTTGGCAGTATTTTCATAACATTGATGATCTTTTTTTCCGGTATTTATTTTCCAATCGATTTTCTGCCAGCATATTTTCAGACAGCAAGTAAATTTCTTCCATTAAGTTATATAGCAAGAGGGCTGCGTTTTACAATGGGTGTTGAACGGCTGTCTCTGGAGATGTTTATTCTGGAAAGTTCAGGTTTGCTCATAGCTTCCCTATTAATGATTTCTTTTGTATCTTTTAAAAGTAAATGGACAGGATAAAATATTAATTTTGCTCTAACATTAATATTTGATTAAAGATGCAGGAATATATTTATTTTTGTAGAAAATATTAATTAAGGTAAAAAAAGCAAAAAAGAATATTTGCCATTATATAGTATAATAATAATTACAGGAGAAATATTAATTAATGGGGGATGATAAATTGAAAAAGAAATTGGCATGTTTTTTGTTTGTAATATTAGCTCTGGTTTTTACAGCCTGTGAAGAAGAATTTAAAAATTTGGAAAAAACATTTGATGGTCAGTATTATCAAATTAATTATCCTGAAGAATGGAATAAACAGGAATTTCCAGAAACAAATATGATAGCCTTTTCTATTACAGAAGATGGCAATTACTATGAAAGTGTCAGTGTAATAACAATTCCTGGAGAGGATTATTCTATAGAAGAGTATAAAAATATGTATTTAGATAGAATTGAACAGGCAATTGTGGATGAGGTGAAATTTATAGATAAATCTTTCACAACACTGGCTGATAATGAAGCATTTAAAATTAAGTATGTAGTCCAGGGAATTGAAAATATCAAATATTTACATCTGGGTACAATTAATAATGGAAATGGTTATCTGGTTTCATATACTTCCTCAGAAGAAAAATATGATGATTATATAGATACAGTTGAAGATATGATAAATTCTTTTAGATTTAAATAGTTCAATAGTATAAAACTACTATTAACTAAAAAATAAATCTAACAAAAAGGGATTATAAATATTTCAAAGAAATATATATAAAGTATAATTTTTTGAGGTGGTATAAAAATGAAAAAAATAATTATTTTCCTGGTTGTTATAACCCTGGTTATTAATTTCACCAGTATAAATATAGAAGCGGATAATTTTCTAAAAGGTGAAGATTATAGAGGATTAGAGGAATTAACCAGCAGAAATTTAAACGCACCTATTTATGAATTAAATCTATATTTTATTCATCCAGAGATTTATGTTAGATATAATTTTGAACCTCATTATATTAATCATTCATCAATAGAAGAAAATTTACAGGAAGAATATGATATTATTTTAATCGAAAATTTAACAGATGAAGATAATATCCTTCTTTTTAGATTTTATGATTTTAAACATTCTGTAGAATTAATAGTGGATGGTGCAGCATATGAAGCAATTGATTATTATGATTTCTATCCTCATCTTGGTTATTTATTGTTTCCCAAAGTTATCGATATTGAAGAACATCAGGAAATTGCCCTGGAAATAGATTATGATGGAGAATATACAATAGAGTGGAATATACAGCAAATAGATCAAATGATAAATATTTTAAAATAATTAATTTAAAAAATAAAAAAAAAAGGAGCTAAATAGCTCCTTTTTTGTCTGCATATAATCAGGTCGATTATGGGCGTACAGCTGTTCCATCAGGTAATCTGGTCATTGTCCACTGTGGTAATTTGTTATTACAGGGATATTGAGCAGCTTTCTTTTCATCTAGATCTATTCCCAGACCCGGTTTAGAATTATGATACAAATAACCATCTTTTACATGAGGACAACCGGGAAAAACTTCTCTTAACTTATCATTCATATCTGAATATTCCTGTATTCCAAAGTTATTAATTGTAAGATCAAGATGAATATTGGCCACATGTCCTACAGGAGAAACATCACCAGGCCCATGCCAGGCTGTTTTTATTCCAAAAGCCTCACAGATATTGGATAATTTTATGGCAGGTGTTATTCCCCCAATTTGGCTTATATGAACCCTGATATAGTCAATTAGCTGATTTTTGATTAAAGGCATCCATTCATTGGGGTTATTAAATAATTCCCCCATTGCTATAGGTATGGAGCTCTGCTGTCTGAGTTTAGTAAACCATTCTATATCTTCAGGGGCCAGAGGGTCTTCCAGAAAAAATAACTGGAATGGTTCCAGCCTTTTAGCCAGCCCTATAGCCTGGATTGGAGTAAGTCTTTCATGAACATCATGAAGAACTTCAATATCATAACCTATAGTTTTACGGATATGTTTAAATAATTCTACTGTTCTGTTCATATATTCTCCGGGATTATAATAATTCCCTACAGGAGAATTATCAGGCTTAACAAAACTATTACTTTCCCCCCCATAACCACCCATCTGACAGCGGATATGTGTATAGCCTTTTTCCATAAAACTCCTTACTGATTCTTCTACTTTTTGAACAGTACTACCATCAGCATGGCGGTAAACAGGAACACCTTCTCTGGATTTTCCACCCAGCAATTCATATACAGGCATACCGGCCAGTTTCCCTTTAATATCCCATAAAGCCATATCTACACCTGAGATTGCATTATTTAAAACAGGTCCATTCCTCCAGTAAGAACTGTTCATGGAAGTATTCCAGATATCTTCAATTTTACGGGGATCTTTTCCTGTTAGAAATGGTTTTAAGTATTCATCTATTGCTGATTTTACTGTGAGAAATCTCTGGGTAAAAGTAGCACATCCCAGACCATATAATTCAGGTTCATTTGTTTCTACTTTAACCACCACCAGATTAATTCCTGCCGGTGCTGTTAATATTGTTTTAACATTTTTGATTTTTAAATTTTTCATAATTTCCTCCTTGTTTTTTGTAGATTATTGATTTAGTTTTGAAAGATCTTCATATACTTTCAGTAAGGAATAATAGGCTTTCTGGAATACAGGATATAGTTTTTCATATATTTTCACATTATTAATAACAGGACTTATAACTTCTGAATCAGGATTTAGTTTTCTGGCTGTATCAAAGCTTTCAAAAATTCCCACTCCAATTCCTCCGGCAACTGCTGCCCCCAGTGAAGTTGCTTCTTCAAGTATCTCTGGTTTAACAATATCTTTATCATAAATATCAGCCATTATTTGACACCAGATTTGTCCTTTTGCTCCTCCACCAATTACCCGGATTTTATGGAAATCAAGAAAATTATCCATAATTTCACAGATAATCTTAAGGTTAAAGGTAACTCCTTCCATTACAGAACGAATAATATCTTCCCGGTTATGTTTCTGTGTTAAACCAATAAAAGCCGCTCTGGCATCAGGGTTCCAGTGAGGAGACCTTTCACCCATTAAATAAGGGAGAAAGATCAAGTTTCCTGCAGCAGGTTTAGATTTTTTTACCGATAAATTCATTAGCTGAAATGGATTAAGGTTCATTTTAACGGCCAATTCTTTTTCCAGTAAACATAAAGTGTTTTTTAACCAGTTATAAGAGGCACCTGCACTCTGCATTGTCCCACAGGGAATATAGAGTTCAGGATCCATATGTATCCAGTTAAAGGTTTTACGTTCAGGATCCATAAGAGGTTTTTTACTGGCCAGGGCAATCCAGGATGAAGAACCAATATAATTATAGGCATCTCCTTCTTTAATTACACCTGCACCAACTGTTGCTGCTGCCCCATCACCTCCACCAATTACTACCGGAGTACCGGCTTTTAAACCTACTTCTTCTGCAGCCTGAGAAGTAATTTCACCGACAATATCATAAGAAGAATGGGGCTCAGGTAATTTAGTTCTATCAATACCTGCCGTTTCTAATATTTCAGAGGACCATTCTTTTTTATTGATATCAAAAAGATTCATTCCTGAAGCATCAGAATAATCAGTTACAAATTTACCGGTTAATTTGTGGACAATAAAGTCTTTAGCATGTACAAATTTATATGTATTTTTATAGATATCAGGTTGATTATCTTTAACCCACATTATTTTTGCTCCAGAATAGGTGGGACTAATTCTATGACCGGTAATACTGTAAACTTTTTCTTTTCCCAGTTTTTCTTCCAGATGACTGGCCTGTTTGAGGCTACGCTGGTCAGCCCAGATTATTGAATTTCTAAGGGGAGTACCTTTTTTATCAAGAGGGAGACAGCCCATCATCTGACCACTAAAACTTATGACTGCAATATCATCACGATTTATACTGCTTTCAGATAATATTTTTTTTGTTGACGAACAGACTGCCTGCCACCAATCATGAGGATTTTGCTCTGCCCAATTGATTTCAGGATAAAGGGTTTTATAACCTGAAAAAGTGGAATTGATTAAGTTTCCCTGACTGTTATATAAAGTAGCTTTATTTCCGGTTGTTCCAAAATCATGAGCTATTATAAACTGTCCCATTGGTTCAACCTCCCTTTTTATATTAATCAATTTGATTAATAATTTTCACACCAGAACTTGTTCCAATTCTGGTAGCTCCGGCTTTAACCATTGCTTTAAAATCATTCAAATTTCTAATACCACCGGAAGCTTTAACCTGCATATCCTTCCGTGAGGATTCTTTCATTAAGTTAACATTTTCCACTGTTGCTCCTTCTGTTCCAAATCCAGTAGATGTTTTAATAAAATCAACTTCCTTTATTTCACTGCAGATCTGAGCCAGTTTTTTAATTTCATCTTTATTTAAATAACAGGTTTCAAAAATAACTTTAAAAATAATGTCTTTAGTTTCTTTAGCTACTGCTTTTATGTCATTTTTTACATAATCCCATCGTTTGTCTTTGACAGCAACGATATTTACAACCATATCTACTTCAGTGGCTCCATTCTCCAGGGCATTTTTTGTTTCAAAAACCTTGGTTTCAGTGGTGGTATAACCCAGGGGAAAACCAATTGCCACATCAATATCAACTGAGGTATCTGCCAGTTTTTTAGCACATAATTTAACAAAATCAGGAGCTATAGCCACACTGGCAAAATCGTATTCTTTTGCCTCCTGACATAATTTTTTTATATCACTTATACTACCATCTGGCTTTAAAAAAGTATGGTCTATCATACTGGCCACATTTTTTTTATTATATTTCATTTTTGGTTTGCACTCCTTTCTGGTTTCTATTTATATTATTCAAGAAAATTATCTATTATCCTTTACAGTAAGAATAAATTTCATATTTAATTGTAAAAATATAATATTGATAATTAATTAGAAAGGGATCATGATGATAAAGATAAAAGACCGAATAACTCTGGGGATATTGCCGGTATTGATTAAAAGATATGGTGAAAAAGTTGTAAATTTTAAAGGATAATCAGTACATTTCACAGAATTATATAGTAATCAAAAGAATAAGGGAGGAAGTAATAATATGTTATCAAAAAATAAAAATAAAATTTGTTTTTCATGGATATTGATATTAATAATGTTATTAACTTTTGTTTATATATC
>PWOK01000126.1 GCA_003557445.1 Halanaerobiaceae bacterium | reverse complement strand
GCTTTAACTGTTGACCATAAAGGGTCACCCTGATTATTATCATAATCTGAGTAAAGTAATTTTCCTTCATTACTTACCAGAGCAATTTTAGTTGTAGTTGAACCAGCATCAATTCCCAGATAGGCATCTCCCTGATATTTAGCTAAATCCATTGTTTCTACCTTATAGCGGGAATGACGCTCCTTGAATTCTTCATATTCTTTTCTGTCAGCAAACAAAGGATCCAGATTATCCTGGTTATCACTTTTCATATGATGAATTTGTGAGAACTTTTCATATAAATATTCTGCTGAATATACTTTTTTCTTCCTGGATTCCAGGGCTGCTCCCATGGCTACAAAATACTGTGCATTTTCGGGAAATTTAACCTGATCATTATCCAGTTCTAAGGTTTCAATAAAACGCTGGCGGAGTTCAGACATAAAATGCAGAGGTCCACCAAGAAGTGCCACATTACCTCTAATTGGTCTTCCCTGGGCCAGCCCACTAATAGTCTGATTGACAACAGCCTGTAGTACCGAAATAGCAATATCTTCCCTGGAAACACCATCATTCAACAGGGCCTGTACATCAGATTTAGCAAAAACCCCACACCTTGAAGCAATGGGATAAATATTTTCAGCCCTTGAGGCCATTTTATTTAATCCCTGAGGATCTGTTTGAAGTAATGAAGCCATCTGATCGATAAAAGCCCCGGTACCACCGGCACAGGTACCATTCATTCTCTGTTCAACTGAATCACCAAAATAAGTGATCTTGGCATCTTCTCCTCCCAGTTCAACAGCCACATCGGTATCAGGTATTATCTTTTCAACCGCATTACTGCAGGCAATAACTTCCTGAATAAAAGGAATATCCAGTTTCTCTGAAATTCCGATTCCTCCAGAACCAGTTATAGTTATGGCCACTTCATTTTTTTTCAAAATACTGCGAGCATTTTTAAACATCACAGTAATAACTTTATTTATTTCAGAAAAATGACGTAAATATTTTTGATAAACTATTTCATTTTTTTTATTTACAACTATCATTTTAATAGTAGTAGAACCTATGTCAAATCCGACATTAAGTATTTCACTCAAATTAATCACTCCCTGAAAAACTATTAACTCTATGATATCAAAAAATTTTAAGTGATTCAAATTCGACAAATTTCGGGAGGTGTCTGGCACCTGTCGGTTTTTGTCGATAAATAGCTTTACTAATTCCATAAGGCTCTCAGCGAGTAGTCTGTCTTCTTTTCGACAAATTTCGGGAGGTGCCTGGCACCTGTCGAAACATGTCGAATCTTACTGACTATTTAGCTGCCACTGGAAAACCGGATATCCATTTTCAATGGTCCAGACATCATCAAAATCCCAGTCCTCATAATTTTCCCTGGTTTTCATTTCTTCTGAACTTCTTCCCATTCCATCATTATTTGCAATATCAACTATATCCAGATCCCAGTAAGATCTACTAATACTTCCTTTGAAATTCCAGCCCACAAGGCCACCTACCAGCCAGTCACTAATAACTGTTCCGGCTGCATAGGATTCTCGTATTGTTCCCCTGTTCAGGCCAGTTAAACCCCCTACTCTTTCATAGCTTTCAACCTCAGCTATAGCATATGATTGTTCAATAATCCCCATTTCTTCATTGGATCCTGTTAGACCACCAACATTCCAGTCCTCACCTTTAATACTTCCTGTGGCATAAGACCTTCTAATTGCTGCAGAACCATTTTCTCCAACCAGACCTCCAGCCTTACCAAAAGCCACTACATTGGTATCAGCAAAAGAATCTTCTATAGTTCCCCTAAAATTCCAGCCTGTTATTCCTCCAACCTGCCATTCACCTGTAATGTTTCCTTCAACATATGATTGACTGATAAGACCACTATTCATTCCGGCTATACCCCCGGTATATCTCTTTGCCTTAAGTTCTAAATTATCAAAACCCAAGTTTTTAATTTCACCATCATTAATAAAACTAATAAATCCCACAACTTCCTCAGAGGGTCGATTAATATTTAAATTTTCAATTTTATATCCCTGACCATCAAAAACTCCAGTAAAAGCATCATAATCATTCCAGTGACGATATTCTCCAATTGGTTGCCAGCCTTTACCATCATTATATTCATCTTCCCCTGTCAGACTGGCATCAATATTTTCATTTAAAATATAATAAGCATTTAACGGATAATCTTCACTTCTACCCACCTGCTCTAAATGCTCAAAGTTGTCAATCACAAAAGGGTCTTCTTCTGTACCACTACCGGTCATCTCTCGACTACAGGCAGCAAACACAAAAACAACTATAATTAACACTATACATATAATTAAATACTTATATAAACTTTTCATCTTACTACTCCTTTATAACTTATTTGCATGATATTTTCTTCCACACTCCCCGGACAATTATCTTGTAAAATATAGTATCTTGATATATAATATAATAAATAATCCTTGTAATATAATAATACTATATGATTTAATGTTTTACAAGAAAATTGAAATACTAATATATTTTTATACAGGAGGCTTTAAGGTGTTTAAACGAATAAAAGTAATTATTTATATATTAATAATTATAATTTTAATAGGTTTTATTCCCCGGTCTATCAATGCTCAGGAAGATTTGGATTTACAGGAAAGTATATTGAAACAGTTGTTTTCTATAGAACATATTTTTAATTTCTATCATTTTAATAATTATCAACTAAACTCACAAAATTACCTGTATTATTATTATAGAAATAGAGATTTTCAGCCAGTCTGGTTTGATGATCACAATCTTCTACCCGAAGCAGAAAAATTTATTGATCTGCTTCAAAGAACAGAAAAAGAAGGTTTAATAGCTGAAGATTACAATACTGACTATATCAATGATCTTTTTAATCAGATAAAAGAAAACAAAATTTCACAAAAGGAAATGAGATTAACCCATCTTGAATTACTATTAACCAATGCCTATTTTATCTATATATCAGACATTCATAAAGGTAGAATTAATTATCTGCAAATGGAAAGACAATGGGTACAACCTGCTTATTTTGAAGAATATATAAATACTCTGGAAAGTGGTCTGGCAAATAGCAATTTAATAGAAGAAATTGATAAATACAGAACTGAATATGACAAATATAAGAGATTAATTAATATTTTAAATGAATATCAGGAAATTGAAAAACAAACAAGTATTTCACTGGATAGAACTTTAAGACCTGGAGATAGAGATGAGAAAATCAAAATAATAAGAGACAGGCTTAAAACAGAACCAGGACAAAATATTGATTTAAGTACTGAAGATGAAGAACTATTTGATGATAATCTAAAACAGGCAGTTATGTCTCTTCAGGAAAGATACAATATCAGCAAAACAGGAAATATTGGTTACCAAACAGCAGCAATTTTAAATTTTCCTGTCCGGGATATTATAAAAAAAATAAAACTTAATCTGGATCGGTTACGCTGGCTTGAAGCAGATACTGATTCACGATATGTTCTGGTTAATCTTCCAGAATATAAAGTACATGTTTTTGAAAATGACAGTATTGTAAAATCTATGAGGGTTGTAATAGGAAGAAAAGATAGACCAACACCTGTTTTTAATGAAAAAATTGAAAGACTTGTTTTTAACCCTACATGGTATATACCACGTTCAATTATTTTTGAAAAATATTTACCGGAAGCTAAAAATAATTATACCTATCTTAACAATAATTATATACGTGTATATGAAAGGACAAACAATGATTACCAACAAAGATATCCTTCACATATTAACTGGGAAGAACTTGATAAAGATAATTTTGATTATCACTTCTGGCAAGAATCAGGTCCCTGGAACTCTCTGGGAAATGTAATTTTTCGCAGTACCAATCTGGATAATATCTATTTACATGATACACCTGAACGACACCTTTTCCAGTTAAGAGAGCGCCATTTTAGCTTTGGTTGTGTTAGAGTTGAAAGAGCACTTGAACTGGCCTTATATTTATTGAAAAATGATGACTGGGATAAACAAAGAATAAACAATCTTGTCTCCCAAAATACTGAAACACAGATCAGATTATCAGAACCTGTATCCCTTCATTTAATATATTTAACAGTCTGGGCAGATGAAAATGGCCAGCTTAATATGAGATCTGATGTTTATGAAAGGGATAAGAAATTACTGGTTTATTTTTAATTAAATAATTATCGGATTTTATTTTTTTTGTTTTTGTCTTTTTCCTTATACATAAAATTGTCTGCCTCTTTAAATATATCATTTAAATTTTTACTGTCATCAGTCAGTGTTGAATAACCTATTGATATCGTAATTGGTTCAGGTAAATTATTGTTTTTATTACAAATTTCACACTTTTTATGAAATCTCTTTTTAATATTATGGGCATCAGAATGATCTGTTTCCGGTAAAATTACAGCAAATTCATCTCCACCTATTCTGGCCACTATATCCTCTTCTCTGGTAACAGCTTTTAAGAGATCAGCAGTTTTTTTAATATATTTATCTCCTATCTTATGTCCATAAGTATCATTAATATTCTTCAACCCATCTAAATCAGCTATAATTATTGTAATCGGTAATCTTCTGGATTTGTCCATTCTTTCCAGTTCCTGTTCAAAATATCTCCTATTATAAATGCCTGTTAACTGATCATGGAAGGAATAATATTTAATTTTTTCTTTTTCCTTTTTTCTTTTTGTTATATCCCTGACAAATACAGCATATTCCTGTCCTTCAGGATTTTCAATATAACTTGTGCTAATTTCTACAAAAATTTCACTATCATCTTTACATTTAAATCTTGTTTCAAAAGAATCAGAGCCCTTTTCTTTAATTCTGGCCAGATGTTTTTTAACCTGCTCATAATTTTCATTGATATCAATTTGATTTACATACATATCAAGAAGCTTTTCTTCACTATATTTTATCATATTTAAAAATGCCTGATTGGTTTCAATAAATTTTCCCTCTTTATTTAAAATAAAAAAACCTTCCATAGTAGTTTCCAGTATTTTTTTTAATTTTATTCTCTGCCTGTTTGCTTCTTCTTCTTTCAGTTTTCTTCTGGTAATATCCACATGTGAAATAACAGCTGCATAATCTCCCTGACCCCTAAAAGGAGTTGCTCTTAGCATGAACCATCTTTTTTCTTCTGGAGAATGACAGGGATATTCAAGGGTAAAGAGATCTTTTTTACCTTCAATTACCTTTTTGATTCCTTCAGCAGCCTGTGATGCCTGTTCAGAAAATTCACCTTCAGCATTATAACAAACATCAAGATAATTAGCTTTGATATGTTTATCTGTATTATGTAAGCCATTTTCCAGAGCAAATCTTTTCCAGGCTTCATTGGTGTATTTTATATTTCCTTTATCATCTAAAACAGCAATATGGGAAGTCAAAGAATCCAGTATGGACTGAACAAGATTTTTAAAACTCATTAATCTTTTATTTAATTCAATTTCTTTAAGTTGATTTTCAATAATAAGTTTAAATTCATAAAGCAATTTTTTCAAAACAACTTTATATTCTCTTTCTTTGTCATCCAGTACACATATTGTTCCAAAAACTTTTCCTTCAGGATTAATTATGGGATAACCTAAATAAGATATTAAATCATAATCTACTTCAGGAGCTTTTTCCCATTTTTTATCCTTTAAAGCATTTTTTATTTCCAGCTTTTCTTTTTTATTAACAACCTCTTCACAATAAAGACCTGCCAGCTTATATGTCTCATTATCATTAAAAGGATTCTCTTCTGTTTCATTGGTTTTTATAACCTGAATTTTCTTCCCCTCTATTAGATTTATCAGAGCAGCTTTACTGCCCATTATATCAGCCATAAGTTCCACAATTAGTTTCCAGTTATTCAAAACATTCTCGGGAATATCATTTTTTTTCATTATTATAACCTCTTTTTTTTATTTATAAACCTCTTTTAACCAATCTATCTGTCTTTTTAGACCTTCTTCAAATTCAACCTCAGGTTCATAATCCAGTAGATTTTTTGCCTTTGAGCAATCTGCAGAAGTATGCCTGACATCACCTTTGGCCATCTTTTGATATTTTCTATTTGCCTTTTTGCCAATCATTTTTTCCATTAAGGATATCACATCATTTAAAATTATCCCTTCACCGTCTCCACCAATATTAAAAATTTCACCGGTTATATCTTTTTCAGCAGCCAGGATATTGGCTTTAACAATATCGGCAACATAGGTGAAATTTCTGGATTGTTTACCATCACCAAAAATAGTTAAATCATCGTTTTCAATAATCGCCTTTCCAAAAATATGAAAAGCCATATCTGGCCTCTGTCTTTCTCCAAATACAGTAAAATATCTCAGAGATACAGTAGGTACTCTAAAATTTTTCCAGTAAAGATAACATAAATTCTCTGCTGCCAGTTTTGATACTCCATAAGGAGAAACCGGCTGCAGTTTGTTGCTTTCTTTCATTGGTAGATTATCTGTATCACCATAAACTGATGATGAAGAAGCATAAATAAATTTCCTTATTTCCTGTTTTCTACAGGCTTCCAGCAATTTTTGAGTACCCATGATATTATTATCTGTATAAATTTCAAAACTTTCACCCCAGCTGGCCCTTACCCCTGCCTGTGCAGCCTGATGAAAAATATAATCTGTATCAGATAAAACTTCCTGTAAATCAAGATTATTAATATTCTCTTCAATAAAATCAAAATTTTGATGATTAATAATACCTTTTAAGTTATTTCCCTTTAAAGAACGGGAATAATAGTCTATAAAACAATCAACCCCGGTTACATGATAACCTTTTTTAAGTAATTCTTCTGATAAATGTGAACCAATGAATCCTGCTGTTCCTGTTACCAGTGCCTTCATTTAATTTTCCTCCCTTTTTGTCCATTGTTTCTACATAAACCGACAGGTGTCAGACACCTCCCGGTTTTTGTCGAAAAAACTAACTTTTCCAGATAAATCTAAATCTATTACTTCTCCAGCAAATAAGAATTATCCCGGTTAGTAAAAAAATCACATTGGGAAACCATGCTGCCACAAGAGGGGACAATATATTATTATTACCCAGAGAACGACATAATGATTGTAATGTATAATAAAATAAAACAATGATTACGGTAAAAACAACACCTTTAGCCTTACTATCTGTTTCTAAAAGGCTTAAAGGTGTACCAATTAAAATAAAGATTAGAGGAATAAAAGCAATTGCCAGTTTTAAATGATAATCAACAAGGTATTCAGTATAAGAATGGCCACTTCTGGCAAAGATTTCTATCAACTCTTTTATTTCTGATCTACTCATCTCTCTTGGAGATCTTTGTTCACCCAAAAACCCTTTTATATCATGTTCAAGTTCAATACTTTTTTCTTCCCTTGAACTGGAAGCTAACAGTTTACCATCTTCATCATAGTTTTGTATAATTACATTTTTTAAATATAATTTACTATCAACTATAGCTGCCTTTTTTGCTGTTGTGATTTGTGGGTATCCTTGACCATTTGGAGATAATATATATATGATTATATTTTCAAGTTTTGATTCCTGTTCATCAAACCTACCCACAAAAATAATTCTATTATCCGGCCCTTCAAAAATTACATCTTCCTGAATACTGGTTTTAGGTTCACCTGTCCTGAAAATACTTATTATATTTTCTGCACTCTGGTTTGCTGCAGGAACAACTTCTTCATTAATAAAAAAAGTTAAACCACTAATGAAAATTCCCAGAACAACCAGAGGAACTACTAGTCGATATAAGCTGATACCCCCCATTCGTAAAGCTGTAAACTCATTATTGCGATTTAAATTACCCAGACCATAAATAGTTGCAAATAAAACAGCTATTGGAAATGTTGTCACAATCACTTCAGGAAACATATAAAAAAGCAATCTTATAACATCTTTTATGGGCATATCATATAAGATTATGAAATCAGCGGCTTCATATAAAATAGTACTTACCAGAATAGCACTTACCAAAAATATGCCGAATATGTAGGGATACAATACCTGCTTAAATATATATTTATCTATTATTTTTTTCTTCCATGATAATTTCATATATGTTATCACCTTATTTATAAATTATATATTAAACCATAAAACACGTCAAGGATAGCAAGATAATAATACTTCAAGTTAGCTGAAAATATAAAGTCCTGTACCATAATTTAATGATACAGGACTTTTTTTATAAGAAATCTTCTTAACCTTTATTTAATATAACTTTCTCACCTGAATCAAATCATCTTTCAGTAATAAAAATAACCTCTGCATATACATAGCCATCTACCAGTACCTGAATGTCTTCTTTATCATATATTATACCTTCCCCATCTGTGGAAGTAGACTTCCACACCCACCATTCCACAAATATCCAGCCCTCAGCAGGTGTTGCTGTAAGCTCAACTATTGTTTCCTCATCATAGAAATATTCTCCTGGTAGTGGACTGACTTCACCTTCACCCAAAACTTCAACTATTAGCATATATTCTTGATCAGGAGGTATATATTGATCATCCTCATGTCTGAAAATAGCAATTACATGTAAATAGCCATCAACTAATACCTCAATTTTTTCATCTACATAAAATTGTTCTTCTTCACTTTCATAGTTCCATACCCTCCATCCGTCAAATATCCAGCCCTCAGCAGGTGTTGCTGTCAGCTCAACCATTGTTTCCTCTTCAAAAAAATATTCTCCTGGTAGTGGACTAACTTCACCTTCACCCATAACTTCAACTATCAGCATATATTCATCATCAGGGGGCAGGTATTGATCATCTTCATGTCTAAAAATAGCTTCTG
>PWOK01000347.1 GCA_003557445.1 Halanaerobiaceae bacterium | reverse complement strand
TTTGTTGAAAGACCAAGCTGCATCTCGACAGTATTTCTGGAATCTCTCAGAAAAGCAGGATTATATTGTATTGATTCAACTGTTCCCGGAAATAAAGAGGCCGGTGATTGACCCTGAACAATTCCTGAAAGCAAAAATACAGCCAGCAATGTTAAAATAATTATTTTTTTCATTTTAATTACCTCCTAACTGTTTTCCGGGATTTACTTTCACTTTGACATTGGACCACATCTTGATTTGAATATAATCTTCAACTGAAAGAACTATATCATGATAACCGGCATCCTCATCAATGTAGACAATTATCTTTACTCCGGCATAAAGATTTTCCTGTGTCAGATACTGTATAGCTTCTTCCTTAAATTCCATGACAGCTTTATGTGCTTCATCTCCTGCTCTGAGTTCAAACCTGTCAATTAAATCTGCCTTATCAAAGAAGGCATCTCTGTCCTCTTCAAAATTATCTCCTTCTTCTTCTATTCCCAGATATATGGCTATATCCATATCAAAGGAATCCATCTTACTGGAAATCTTATTCAGGACTTCATAATGTAAATTGGCTTCTTTGAGGAAATCATCAATTTGTTTCCTCTGTTCAGCATCAATATCCACTTTCATTGGTGGAACTTTAAATTCATATTTTCCATCTAAATCCGGATCCTCAAGGGTAAATCCTAAACCAATCCTGTAATCTCCACTAACATCGACACTGGTATCAGGAGTTATGGTATAAGTTGGTTGATCATCAGGAATTGAAATATTTCCTCCACTGATAGTTATATAATCAGGGAAGGTTTCCACCAGATCAATTAATTTACCCAGATTATCCTCAAGGATATTAACCTCTTCTCCTCCTGAAATTGATATATTAATTGTTTCTTCCAGAAGCAGTTCATCCTCCTGATCTTCATTTTCAAGGAAGGACTGTAACTTAAGGTCTTCAATATTCAGGGTTAAGGGTGTATTATTATCCACATGGATATTGATATCAAATAAATCTCTTTTTATCCTTATTCCTTCAAATACATCCCTGAATTCTCCCAGTCCCAGTTCAATTTTTTGCTCTTCATCATCAAGGAGAGTAAAATCATCAAATTCATCTAAAGCAGAACCGGTAATTATTACTTCCTTCCAGATAGGAGAATCATCAGCTGCTATATTTTCCAGTTCCACAGAAACCGTAATTTCCTCTCCAGCTCTTTCCTCTGCAGTCTTATAGGTTAAGGACTTAATGCCAACTTCAAAGGATATTTCATCCTCAAACTTGAGTACTAAATCAGTAAAATCATAGACATATAAACCCTGATCTGTGTTAGACCTATCCTGATCAATAACAAGTTCCTCTTCTCCAATTTCCAGAGATACATCTATCTCAGTTTCAAATACAGGGTCAGCTATCTCCAGTTTCAGTAAAGCTTCATTAAACTTAATAGAATCAAGGAAATCAATATCCATTTCTTGACTCATATTAATACTTTCCTTGAAAGAAAATTCATTTTTATCAAGTTTTATTAGCCCGATAACAATATCTTCAATCAGTTCCACATTAATCTCTATATCTTCTGCAGTCGCAGCATTATAGCTTTTAACAACAACTTTAAATCTTAATTCAAGCAGATTAGAATCAAGAGTAATATCTGTTAAATCAAGCGTATATACTGTTTTCTCATCAGTAGAACTTTCATCATCATAATCAAAGTTGTATTCAGTACCACCAACATCAAATAATAACTGATCAATATCAATATCCAGGCCCTGATGGTTAATTTCTACCTGTAATTTACCTTCAGCAAAATTGATTTCCTCAATACCATCAGGAAATTCATCAAAGGAAATATCCTGAATTTGCTCTACAGTAATAGGAGGATCAGGAGCTATTTCCGTGATTTCCATACTGATATCAGCATTAATGTTAGTTCCTTTTATAAAAACACCATTAAAGGTAATATCCATTGTATCATCCAGTTCAAGGGTTTTACCTTCCAGATCTATTACCACTTTATGAGGGTCAGGATCTGCATCCGGGTTTACTTCAGCAATGGTTCCTGTCTCATCCAGTCCTTTAATATTTAATTCCAGTGTATAATCATCAAGGGGCTGGGGTACAAAATCAAGTTCAATTATCAGACTGCTACCAGCACCAAATGTTATTCTTTCAACATCCTCCACATCAATATCTCCAAAGGGATCCATATCTTCAATCATAAAATCACTGATGGTTGCACTTTCCCAGTCCACACCTGATAGAGAACCATTAATCTGCAGGTCACCCGGTTCTTCCTGATAGGTGAAGCTGTTAACAGATATTTCAGATCTCATGGCCAGTTCCAGATCACCTACATCAGGTATTTCAATCTCAATTCCTTCCAGATCATAGGTTGATACACCATCTATTTCAGAAATTAAATCAAGTTCCTGCCAGACATCACCAGGTCCTTTGATTTCAATAACCAGATCATAATCCAGGTCAAGACCACCATCATCAATTTCTATTTGCAGTTCACCTGAACCCAGGGTAACTTGATCAATATTTTCCTGGAAATCTCCCGGTAAATCCACTGAAATAATATCCTGATGATCATGGGTTACATTTTCCAGAACAATTTCACCTATATCAATATTTTCTATCATATCAACCGCATAGGTGATTATCTGATCTTTTATATATTTACGGGCGGTAACATCAATGGTGATTACCATATCTTCTCCACCTTCAATTACCTGACCGGATAAATCATAAATCATATCCTCCTCTGTAATTCCTCCTTCTACAACAGGATCCAGAGGTACTCCATCCAGAACAATATCAATATCGAAATCATTATCCATCTCTCCATCATCAATATTAATCTGGAAACGACCGGCAATTAATTCTGCACTGACTACATTCTCCGGTAATGCAGGTAAAGAAGCTGTCATTGTCTCTGTAATTTCAATTGCTTCTGATTCCTGTAAGACTGCTTCCCTGATTACTACACCATCAAGGGAAACTTCCACACCGATTTCCACATTGGAGATAAAAGTAGTAATTCCATCTTCTTCATAAATAACCTGTATATCCTCGGTAAAATCAAAGGTTTTACCTGTTAAATCATCTCCCGGCTGGAATATATAATTTGCATCAGCAGGATCACCGATTATCAATTTCAGGTTATTATCAATATCCAGACCAAGTTCATCACTAACATCTACTCCATCTTCAGTAATAGTATGGGTTATATTTAAAGTTCCTGCATCAAAAGTAACAGTATCTACAATTAAATCTGCCGGTTTATCTATTGTCTGCTGTTCATTAATTTCAGCGGAATGAGCATCATCAAGAACTATTTTACGAATATCTCTATTAAGAAACTCAAAAACCACTTCAATTTCTGCTCCTGAAATATAGGTGCTGGTGGTTTCAGAAAAACTAAATTCTATATTCTGAGTAAGATCAAGGGTTTTACCTGTAAGATCATTATCACCAACATTATACACTTCTCCACCAATATTAATATCAAGTTTACCTGCTATATCTATATCCATTTCAGTTTCCAGGTCAGCGGGGTCTGTATTTACAGAAATCTTGAGATTCCCTGATCTGAATTCAATTTCCTTTATCACCTGATCTGCTGGATCATTATAAAAGGGAATATTTTCTGATTCATTAATATTTATAATATCATCAACCTCAACCTTTCTGACAGTAACCTCCTGTAATGGATCAGGGTACATTTCCAGTCCCAGTTCACCTGTTAAATCAGTTGTAACATCAGGGGTAATGGTCAGTTCAATATCAGCTTCATTTTTTAATTCATTACCTGCAAGTTCAAGAGTAAATATTCCCGTTGTTCCTTCAGCAATTGAATTCTGATCTTTAGTAAAGGGTTCTACTTCCCCTTTATTGATCAGAGCAACTTTAACCTCTGTTAAGTCAGTACCTGTCTGATTATTTATTTCTACCTTTAAAGCCCCGGAATCATGATCAAACTGTATCCATTCAAATTCTGTAAACTCCAGTTTTAAAATACCATGATCATCACCTGAAATAGTATTTTCACCTGACATTTCTGGAAAAGGAATAGTTTCAGGACCAATACTTAACTTAGTATTAATTTCATCAGTTACCTCACCAGGGATAGCAGGCAGTGAAATACTTTCACTGATCCCGGTGAAAAGACTATCTATTTCATCTGTCTCCTCATCTGGTATATCAAGACTTAAACTATCACTTAAGTTAAAAGTGTCAAAATCATAATCAATATCACCTTCAGCCAGTTCAACACTACCATCAACTTCAATTTGTTGTGAAATTTCATCAATATTTATATCATAATCATCAAAATTAAAATCAACCACCTGTGAAAAAGTTTCATCGGGAAATTCAATACCATCAAATTCTCCGGTATCAACCTCAATCGATTGAGCGAAAGAACTTTCTACCATATCTCCCACATCAAAGGTTTCCTGAAACTCCAGACTTTGATTAATACTATCAATCTGATCATCAACAGCTGCCAGATCAAAATCTTCGTCAAGATCTATTACTTCAGAAAATTCAAAATCTAAGTCATCCATATCAAATTGATCTGATAATTTAAAACCTTCCTGAATAAAAGCATCATCATAAAACTCAAGTTCTTCTCCATCTTCACCCAAAAGGTCACCAAGGGCATCAGACATCATGCGACCAACTTCCACTTCTGTATTGGGCAGTAAGGGAATTGCCATATTAACATCCCAGGATGGCCCGGTAATTCCATCTTCTCTGAGTTCATTAATTATATCACAACCAGCTACCAGAAATAGGGCCATTACCAATAAAAATAAAATACTCTTTTTGAAAAATGTCATTTCATTTATCCCCTCCTTTATTTTTCTTTTTAAGAATTGATTGAAATTAGTATTAATAATTATTATAATTATAAGGCAAAATAAAAGTATGTATTGTTATGATGGTATTATTATATCACATTTATAGGTAAAAGAAAACAAATATAAATAGGATTTCTCTTTAAATAAAAAAATATTTTATAAGCAGGAAATATTATAATTTTATAGAAAGTATTATTCACTATGAAAACAAAAATTAAAAAGTTTGTAATTACAATAATATTAATTTTATATATTCTTTTAATGTTCTGGCTGGGAACAATGCCCGATGTTAATCAAAGAATTATGTTTGCTACACTGTTTTCTGCTCCCTTTAAACATATTATAGGGATAGCAGGACTGGTGGTTATTTTTAATCAATGGGCCAGGCTTTTTGAAATTAAAAACTACAAAATCTATTCAATAGTTTTTTCGTTTTTTACCGGCCTCTTAATAGAATTGCTGCAGTTAACTGTTCCTGAAAGAACTTTTTCTCCGGCAGATATAATTTTTAATGCAATAGGAGTATTGATAGGGGTCTTTATCCTCTGGCCTCTCTTTAAATGGATATTAAAAAGAATTTATTAAAAAAAGCAAAAAAAAATAAAGGGTTTTTTATTTTATCAGTGAATATATTAGTAACACGTTTTTAGTAAATGTGTTACTAATTTTTTTAGGAGGATAGATATGTATTCAACAAAACATTTAACAAGAAGTGGTCTTTTAATTGCCATAGGAGTTATCATACCTTTTCTTTTTCACCAGCTGGGTATTGCCGGAAGGGTATTTCTGCCAATGCATTTCCCACCACTTATAGCCGGTTATCTGGTTGGCCCTTTTTATGGTTTACTGGTAGGAGCGATTTTACCTGTATTGAATTTTTTAATATCCGGAATGCCACCAATGCCAACCATGGCCTTTATGGTTGTTGAACTGGCAGTCTTTGGCCTGATCACCGGATTACTTTATAAACGAATGGGAATTATTTTATCATTAATAATTGCCATGCTGGCTGGTCGTATTTTATACAGTACAATGTTTGCTCTGTTTATAGAGTTTGAAAATCCATTATTGATGGTAATCAGTGGTATAGGTGCTGGTTTACCGGGGATAATTGGACAAATATTATTAATTCCTGCTCTTATCACAATTCTGGAGAAAAAAGATAAAATTATGGCCTGATAATGTTTTCAAATTAAAATATTTCAACAAACAACCTTCCTTTTTCAGGGGGTTGTTTTTTTACCAGCTGCTCAGAGTAAATCTGGCACCATAATGTCCGATAAGTGCTCCTGCTATAACATCAGTTAACCAGTGCCTGTCATTGTAAATCCTGCTGATGGCAACCAGAGTGGCCAGTGAATAAGCGTGTATTTTGTAATCAGGATACCTATTAGCCATTACTGTCATTAATGCAAAAGCTGTAGTTGTATGCCCTGAAGGCATTGAGGAATTAAAATCAGTAAAAGGTGCAAACAAATTATATCCCTGATCGTATTGGTCAGGTCTTGTTCTTCCAATTACACATTTTAAACCTGTTGTGATTAAAGATGTGAAAAACATAGCCTTCAGAGAATCTCTCCTTAATTCATTATCAGGTATAAAAAAAACTGCCGGTATAAGAATATATTTACCTCCCAGCCGTGAAATATTTTTCATGGAAACATCCATAACATAAGTCTGTCTTTCAAGCACAAAAGACCTGGAATTAAAATCAAGAGAATTTACTGCCTGACAGCTCAAAGTTGATATTATACTGAAAATTATTAAGAACATTAAAATTATTAAAACCTTATTCTTCATCTTTTTCACCTTTCTTTTTCGACAAAAATCGACAGGTGCCAGACACCTCCCGAAATATGTCGAATATTATTTCTACAATAACCGACAGGTGTCAGACACCTCCCGGAATTTGTCGAATTAATGATAATAAAAAACCCTTTAGGAATAATCTAAAGGGATAATTTTACTATTATATTTAAACCACTACTCTTTACTGATAAAATAATGTTGTAAAGCGTGGATTGCTGTTGATACTAAAAAGTAAATCAATACACCGGCGGGTAGGTTTAGACCAATAACAACTATAAATATTGGCATTATGAACATCAACATTCCACTTCCTTTTGACTTTCCAGTACTCATTTGAGTCAAATAACTCTGAGCAAAAACAGCAACACCATTCAGGGCCACAAGTATCATATCTGGTTCTTTTAAAGACTCAATCCAGAGAAACCCTTCTTCAATACCCATATTTCTTATAGCATGAAATAAAGGAATAATTATAGCCATCATCAAAATCATGGGCAGACATGAACCCAGGGGGTTAACATTATTTTCCTTATATAATTCCAGCATTTTCTCCTGTTGTTTTTGTTTATCATCTTCATATTTTTCCTTAATTTTTTCCATCTTGGGCTGTAAATCTTTCATACCCTTCATAGAACGGGTTTGAGCAGCTGTCAGTGGAAAAAGTAACACTCTAACAATAATAGTCAGGATAATTATAGCTATCCCATAACTACCTACAATACCATATAAAAAATCCAAAAAATTAATAAATATATTTACTATCCAACTCCACATTTCTTTTGCCTCCTATAATCAATTTAATTATTTATTGGTTCCACTTGTATTCAGGTTTAAATCCCCAAATTTTTGGGGCTTTTGAATTGTATTCCAGACTTTGATGTTTTCCACCTGCCCCGGTAACAGCAATTCTATTCAATTTTATCATTCCTTTGTCCTTTTGTCTAATTTTATTTAAATTATTTTAACACAGACCGGGTCAGGAACCCTGACCTTATTCCCCGTAAATTCCAGTTTACCCTGCTCATTAATTTTAAAAATAACTATATTATCACTATCCTGATTGGCAACAAGCAAAAATTTACCTGCTGGATCAATACAAAAATTCCTGGGGGTCTTACCCCTGGTATCCTGAAAATCTAATAAGGAAAGATGGCCATTTTCTTTATTAATTTCATAAATAGCAATACTGTCATGGCCCCTATTGGATGCATAAAGATAATCACCAGAAGGATGTATATGAATATCTGCACAAATATTTCCCTGATCATATTCAGAGGGAAGTGTTGTTATCTTTTGTGTTTTTTGTAAACTCCCCTGTTCAGGATAATATTCAAATACTGTTATACTGGAATCCAGTTCATTTATCACATAAACAAAACTGATTTCAGGATGAAACAAAATATGCCTGGGACCTGCCCCGGCTTCAGTTACAGCATGATCAATTTTGCCTTTTTCCAGTTTTCCCTTTTTGAAATCATAAATCATAATTTTATCCAGACTTAGATCAGGTACAAATACAAAATTATTGAAAGGATCAGTAATAATCGAATGGGGATGTGGGCTTTGCTGTCTTTTAGTAATACCTGAACCATAATGCTGTTTGCAATCTGTCATTTCACCTATCTGACCCTTATCTCCAACAGAAAAAACAGCAATATTTCCACCAAGATAATTACTAACAAAAATATACTGTTCCTGTCTATCAACACTTATATAACAGGGTGCTCCTCCCCTGGTAGCTTTCCGGTTCAAAAATTTAAGATCTCCCCTTTTCTTATCCACCACAAAGGAAGATATACTACCACTTTTCTCACCCTGATAATCATTTAATTCATTAACAGTATATAATCGTTCTCCTCCAAAAGAAATAGTTAAATAAGAGGGGTTTTGTATACCGGGAATAATTTTTTTCAATGTTAAATTTCCCGTATTACCTTCCATTGAAAAACTATATATTCCTTCACTTTCATTTCGAGTATATGTACCAACAAAAACTATATTTTTTTGCTCATTATTTTTCATTGTTTACTCCTCAGTTCCTGCAATTTCTTTAACTCCAGTTTCTATTTCTTTAGCTATCTTCTGTTTTGCTACTCCAACACCAATATATTCAATACCTGCTTTTTCCACCTCTTCTACTTCATAAACATTACG
>PWOK01000252.1 GCA_003557445.1 Halanaerobiaceae bacterium | reverse complement strand
ATTACAGGATAAAGGGGTATTACATTAAAATCATCTCTTTCATTTTCCCGATAAATTATATCAATTCTTTTAATATTATCATAATTATCTATATCAGAAAAAATATTAAAACCACTTTCTTCCATATCTACAATGGCATCTGCCAGATCTGACTTTTTGTCTTCTACTTTTAATTTTAGAATTGGGTTTTTTGCCAGTGCAAATTTTTTAATCTCAACTGATCTTAATTTGATATCTGGATCATCTTTTGCTAAAAGAGTATTAAAGAAAATATTCAATTTCTCTATAGCAAATTGATATTTAAATTCTTCATACTTAACCCGTCTACCAGTTACTAAATGGATAAGGTGAGCTGCCAGTTTACTACCTATATTAGCAAGAGACCTTTCATTAATATATTTACCCTGATTGATAAATTCAATTATAAAGATTTCTGTATGATCACCCAGAATTGTCCTATTATGTTCATATATACTGGCTGTTCCTACTTCCCGGCGAAGATATAATCTGAGCCAGTCTGTTTTTTCCTGTACCAGTAAAACTGAACTGGTTTTATCATCTTTTTTGCTGTCATCAAATAATTTAAGTCCCTGTTTTAAATATTCTTTGTTCAATAATTTATCCAGTTTCAATTCATTATTAATAATTTGATTTGTTTTTTGATACTCTGTTTCTTTCTCTGTGTCAGGATTAAGCTGATACTGTCGGTAGGCATAACTTTCTGCCTTATTCAGTGCATAATAAAAAAGAAGATCTTCATAATTATTAATCATTACAATTAAAGCAATTAAAAAATCTTTTCTTATATTCTGTTCTTCAACCATATTTTTTTCTGTTTCATTCAATAAAATTTCCTTAATCAACTGCTCCCTGACAATGATCCTTTTACCTGATAAATAGTAAGATAGATATATTAAAGAGATTATTTCTTTACTGTCAATTAACTTATATATATTCTCTTTTATTTCCTTTGTTTCTTTTTCGATATATGATATATTCTCCCGGTATATTAACAATTCATATAACAGATCTTCAATTCCTTTAATGGACATTAATCTTTCGATGTATTCGTCTCTTTTTACAGGATTATTTATATTATCAACAACTTTTTCTTTTACCCTCAGAGTATTTAACCAGTAATCTTTATCGGGTAATTGAACATTATTTAACTGATAAAGAATTTTATTAAACATAAAATACACCTTCTTATTTGTTTAATTCTTCTCCACAATAAGGACAATAATTTTTCTTTTTATATTCTCTTTCTGATTTTCTCTTTTGATTCATTTCATCCATAAATCCTGAGCTAATAATACCTGTTGGCAAAGCAACCAATCCAATACCAAGAAGGGCAATTATACCACTTAAAATTTTCCCAATAACTGTTATGGGATAAACATCTCCATAACCGACAGTTGTTAATGTAGCAACCCCCCACCAGAATGAAGCAATAATATTGGGAAAGGCTTCAGGCTGAGCTTCAGTTTCAATATAGTACATCAGTGATGATGAAAATAATAAGAGCAAAAAAGTCACAAAAGTAGTAACTCCCAGTTCTTCTTTTTTCTTATATAATACAACTTTAATCATTTCTAATGATTCAGTGTATCTATTAATCTTAAGTATGCGGAAAATTCTGGTTAAACGTAAAATCCTGAGAAATCTAAGATCTAAGTTAATAATCATCGGCAAATAAAAAGGTAATATTGCTGCCAAATCAATTAAAGCCATAAAAGAGCCTCCAATAATATATTCAAAATAATAGCTATATTTCTATATAAAAAAATGCGATTTTATACTATATATTATTTAACTTCTATAGAAAATAAATAATTCCTTCCTTAATAATATAAAAATTAGATTTTTTATCTATTATATATTTTAATATGCATCTTTTGTATTTTTTTGTCTTTATATAAAGATTTTTGTCGAAGAATAATAAAAAAATAAAAATCTCTACAGCCAGAAGCCATAGAGATTTAAAGAAGTAACCTTTAGTTAATACAGTCAGTATTATTCAATTCTGGCATCCTTATTAACTATACAGGGGCTTTTACCACCCAGTTCCATTTGTAAATTTATTCTCTGACAGCTGCTGCTTCAGGCAGGTGTAATCATCCTTTTTAGCAGTGGAGTTGAATCATGATTACAGTTAATAACAGCATCACCCAGGGCAACAGCAAAAGGTTCATCTGTGATAAAGCCCTGACCGTAACTAATGTCATCTCCCAGTCCTGCCACCTGTCTCTGACGTGCATTGTACACACACACGGTTTACGTCCCAGAGGTAACATTTCCTTAGGCTAAGATTTTGTAATAGGAAGAAGTCTTGTTCCCAGACCAACTAACGGAATAACTGCTTTTCTTATTTCCACAGGGCAAGTCCCCCTTTTAGATTTTATAATTTAATTTTCAGTTTTAAATCTTAAGGTTTTAATTTCAAAAGGACTAAATCTCAAATAAATTCTATTTTCTTCTGATTTAACTTTTTTTGTTTCTTTCTCCAACATATCAGTTTCTACAACTTCTTTAAATTTCATATTGGTTTTAAGTACACAATCCATACCTGTTTTCTTTGCTTCATATAATCTTACTATTATCTCATCTGATCCGTCTTCAGCCTTTTTAACAGTTTCTAAAATGATATTTTTAGCATCAATTTGAAAAACAGAATTTTTACCGGAAACTCCTCTGGCCATAGTTACCGGAGTATTTAAATTATATGCTTCTTTTATTACTTCACTATCGAAAAAACTCCCTTCCCAAACATACAATGAATAAGTAAAGTCTTGCAGCCCCCTATCAGCATTCATATCTGGAGCTACTGAAGATTTTAATAAAGTCAGGTTAAGACTATTTTCATCTGCATCCAATCCATATTTAGAATCATTTAACAGAGCAAATCCCCGGTTAGATTCTGTAAGAGCACTCCATTTTTGATTACAAATTTCATATTGATCTTTATCATAAGGTCTAGAATTATGATTGGGCCTTTTCACAAATCCAAACTGGATTTCAGAAATAACTTCAGTAGTATGAATATTAACTGGAAAATTAACTTTCAAGAGTTTATGTGCTTCCTTCCAATCTATAGAAGTCTTAAAATCTAACCTTCTGCTATCTCTCCTTAAAATAATTTTCTGTATCATTTCAGAATTATTGAGTTTTCTGGTCACTTTTAATCCAACAACCAGAGGTCCTTTTTTCATAATTGCTATTTCTGCCTTTTCTGATAATTCCACTGGATTATCCTTATACATGCTATCAATATCCCAGGCATCATAATTACCGGGTATATCCTGATACATTCTAAAACTATTACAGATTTTTTCTGCAAATTCATAATCATTTGTTTTATCATATATACTCTTAATTTCACCTTTTTTATCAAATATAATTCTCAAATACCTGTTTTCAAGTAAATGTTTTTCCACTTTTAATGTGTTTTCAACCTCTATATTATTTGTCGGTTTAACAGTTAGCCAACCACAGGAAGGTAGTTTAATTTCTGCTTTTTTGCTTCCATTTATTTTCTGAACAGGAGATAGCTGACCATCAACACTTTTAACACCTTTAAAATCATCTGGTACTTCAATTAATTCTTTTCTTTCCCAGGATAAAGAATTAAAAACAGTAATAGCTTTTTCCTTTTGTGAACTATCAATTAATTTCTCCACAGAAGTTGAAATCAAAGATTTTGTCTGATCAAGAATATCTTTATAATCATCTTCAGCTTCCTTATAAACTCTTTCAATAGAAGAACCCGGTAAAATATCATGAAACTGGTTTAATAAAACCTTTTTCCAGTTGTTTTCAAGTTGTTCAGCTGGATAATTAAAATCTTTAATACTGGAAACAATACTATTCCAGAATTCTGCCTCTCTTAAAGCAAATTCACTTTTCCTATTACCTTTTTTTGTCTTTGCCTGAGATGTATAAGTACCTCGATGAGCCTGAAAATATAATTCTCCTTTATATGTTTCCTTCAGAGGATCTTCTTCCAGGTCCTTGAAAAATTGAACAGGATGTGACATCTTTGTTTTAGGTACTCCCTCTAAATTATCACATCTTCTCAAATACTCCAGATGATCCCGGGTAGGTCCTCCACCTCCATCACCCCAGCCAAATGGATAAAGCCTTGTTTCTATCCTTTCAAACTGGTTTCTATTTTCCCAGTGTTTAATAATTGCATCTGGTCTGGTCTGAGCATTATAATCATTAAAAATATGGGCCAATATCTTAGTCCCATCTATACCTTCCCATTGAAAGTGGCTGTAAGGAAACTTCTCCAGACCTTTATAAGTCCAGAGAATCTTTTGGGTTGCAAAATAATCTACACCACATTTTTTCATTATTTGAGGCAGAGCTCCAGAATAACCAAAAACATCAGGCAACCAGCAAAGCCTAGAATTAAGATCAAATTCCCCTTTGAAAAATTTCTTTCCATATAAAAACTGTCTGATCAAACTTTCCCCTCCGGATAAATTAGTATCTGCTTCTACCCACATGGCTCCTTCAGGTATAAATTGTTTTCTTTTTACAGCTTTTTTAATACTTTTATATAACTGAGGATATTTTTCTTCTACTATTTTATATAAATAGGGTTGACTCTGTAAGAAACAGTACTCAGGGTATAATTTCATTAAAGAAAGTTGTGAAGAAAAAGTTCTGAGAACTTTATGTTTTGTTTCTGCAATGGGCCATAACCAGGCAATATCCAGGTGAGAATGTCCAAAAGTATACATGGTGGGCACGGTAGATCCGTTTTTACATTCCAGGAGTGGTTTTAATTTTTTTCTTGCTTTATTTGCTGACTTCATCCTTTTTTCATAATTAGCCTCCAAATCCAGTATTTCTGTAAATTCTTTTAACCCTTCATCTATTTTTATAACCCTTAAAGATTTAGGATCAAGATTTTCCCTTAATTGAAAAAGTGTCTCTACATCCAGCCATAATTGATAAAATTCTTCTTCCCAGATACCGAAGGTAGTTTTGCCCATAACTACTTGAGTACTACCAGGTTCAGGTACAGATTTTCTTTCAGGAGGAAGAGGTCCTGTGTTTTTTACCCGGGGACCATGACCTGCATAAGATTCAATAACAATATCAAACACTTCTTTAGGTTCTGCATTTCTGGTTAACAATATAGGTTCTCTAATAAAAGTGTTTAGTTCTCCAGATTGGGCCATACCTGCAGGTTTACCACCTACAAAAACAGCACTTTCAGCTCCTGTGTCAACATTTAAAACTATAGATTTCCCAGTAACATTATTTGGAATCAAAATCTGACCTTTAAACCAGCCATATTCCCATTTTGCTCCCCATTTGGTTCCCGGAGATATTAATTGAAAATCCTGTTTTACTGCTTTTCGATATGATAAATGTTCTTTAGTAACAAAGCCCTTCAATTTTACATTATCCAGGGGACAAAAAATTTGATTTTTTAATTCATCCTGCCATCTTTTAATCCTTATTTTCCATTATTTAGTTAATACCATTTCTAACCTCCAATAGTCGACTTATTTCTTTAATACAACTTTCTCATTAACTAATAATAAATTATTTTGTTTTATTATATCATATTTTACCTTTTTGTTAAAACCACTATTCTTTACAATCTATAAATTGCTTTATTTCTCAATCCGGGGATATTTACCACTCCAATCAACAGTAAAACCATCTCCATTTTTTTCTACATTTAGTATCCCATTATTAAGAGAAACCAGAGGACTTTCTGTAATCGGCCAGACGGTAATCTTATCTTTTCTTAGTTTATTGTTAACCCATAAATCAGGAGAAATCAAAATAAATCCATTTTTATTTTCTCTGAAATCATTGTCATATTTAAAACGCAACTGATCCCCCTGACTATTAGTATATTGAACTTCCATTTCATCCCAGTTAATTTTTAATGCGTTATTTTTTACTGTCTTTTGAAAACTATTAAAATCATAATCATCAGCTTTACCAACTTCAAATATAAATCCTGTTTGTGATTCATGACTTTTAATTACATTAAAAAGATCAGAATAGCCATCCAGTTCTCTTAATCGTTCATCTGGAAGTTGATTTAGAGTATGTCCTGGTTTAAGAACTCTGATAGCCACAAAAACATCTTTTTCCCTGAAAAAATACCAGTCTCCATTCTGAACAAGTTTATCTATAGTTGTTGGAAAGCGGATCTGTGCCAGATGAATTAGATTATCAAAATGCTGATTACGAAGCTCTCTCCAGTCATTACGCCCTCTAAAAATCCAGGGATCTGAATCAGGAATATCATACATTACAATTGCAGTATTTTGGTGGATTCCAAATTGTTGAAAAGGAGAATGTGTGTTTTTCCAATAATCTTCTCCTCTATTACTATGCCAATAAGGATGCATTGTCTCCAATGCTCTAAAACGATTATTGGATTTCCAGGTAATATTAAAAGAATGATGATCAATATAAAATTCATCTGGATCAAAATACTGAGCTACAGGTCCTCCAATAGCATATTTCTTATCACGCCAGACATAACGTAACACATCCTGTTCTTCATTTTTTCCCCATTGATTAAAATGACCAAGTGTTCCCCAAATTTCGTAAGGTACCTCTGCTCCCAGGGCTATCCTGTTTAATAATTCAGGCATTTGCCAATCTGTTACTCCATAAAACAAAGGATATGCAGGTTCCAGAGCAGAAATAAAATCTTCAGCAATCACCTCATTTTGTTCCCAGAATAACCAGGTAAAGGGTAGAAAAGTAGGTAAAGATCTTCCCTCTTTTCTCAATGGTGGTCCATATTGTTGTTGTAAAACATTACGACGATTAAATGGAGGCATTAAATGTCCATCAAAATTATTTAGTGCTACCATACTTAAATGATATAAAACCAGAGCTTCAGCAGCATCTCTAACCACCTGGTCTTCAGCAAATTTCATCAAAATAAAAAAGGGATATAAATTTGTTGTAAAATAAGTGGTGGAAAGCTGTTCATTATTACTAAAGTGATAATAACCTCTGCTCCTTTGCAAAATACGTTCTTTGGCAATAACCTTCATTTCTTCGCTGTTGAGTATTCCCATTCTTTCTGTATCCCACTTTTCATCTGGAAAATATTGGGGTAATAAATACATTCCAACCACACTCATAGCTGCATGATTTTCCGTACCTCCACCTGTAATAATTCTTCCAACTTCTGAGCCTGTAACTGCCTTTCTGATCTTTTCAATCTGCTCTTTACTAAAACTTTCACCATACATATAAAGTGCCTGGACTACTGGAGGTATATCAAACATATTGGCATGTCCTGGAATATTATTTGCAATATATTCCATAGCCTCTTCATTTTGCCCATCAGTTAATCTTAATTTTGCCAGCACTTCGATTAAACCTTTTTTTGTATTACTTTCAATTCTTTTATCCTTAAACAGTTCAAGCATCCATTGATTCCTAGTATCATAATCTGTGTTTGTTGGTGCTTCAGTTAGTTCTTTTTCAACAATTTTTTTCGTTTCATATTTATATTTATTTTGAAGATATTCCTCCACCATCATTATTTCTTCTTTATTTAAATCTCTATTAAAAATAATTGTTTCTGCAATATTTCCCTTAAACCATTGACTATCATGTGTGGTTCGGGCACCAATTGTAATTTTTGAAACAGGCAATTCTCCCAGACCAGCATTCCTGCTAAGTTCTCCATTATTTAATCTTAAAATGCTTTCTTTATTATCATAATTATAAAGTATGGAGACCTGATATTTTTCTTCCCTGGATAAATATAATTCTTTTTCCATAACTGGTGGCCAGTCAGTTGTGCAAAATAATTTGTATAGATTATTCTCAATTCTTTCCATACCCAAACGAAGCCTGTTTCCAGGATCTAATCCATCTATAATCTGCATATGAAAATTATATTTGTTAATTGAAAAAACAACAAAAACTGTAAAGGGTGGTTGATAATATTTTTCAAAATCTATTTTTAAAAATTCTTCATTAAAACTAATAACTGGATGATCGTTAAATTTTCCTTTCCTGTATACTGGTTTATATTCTGGATTTTCCTGAAAAGCATGAAGATTATTTCCACTTAAATCTTTCCATTCTGTTACCTGATCTCCTTCTTTCAAGTCTAATGTCGAAGCATCCAGCCAGACCAACAATTCATCTTCAACAGATAAACCATTAACTGTTACTGAAAAAAATAATATGACAAAAAAGAAGATTATAGAAAAGTAAGAACATTTAATCATCCTGTTACCTCCTGTTCTTTGAATATTTATCTTTCAGATAATAAAAAAAAAGATGGAATTTTAAAATCCCATCTTTTTTTTATTATCTTTGTTTCTACTATCTTGCACTAATATAATTAATATCAAAACCACCTTTTTCAACTATAAATCTCAATACCTGTTCTCCTTCAGACAGCTCAACTTCCGGAATTGATATTGTCTGCCAGTTTTCACTACCACCTGTATTTGGTACCTCGATTGTTCCTGTAACATCTTCTCCATTAAATTCAATCTTGAACTGTCCTCCATCAACAGGAGATGCCAATCTTACTCCTAAATCATAGGTTCCTTCTTCTCTTACATTAACAGTATAATTTAACCATTCTCCATCAACAAGCTGGGCAACTTTATAATTACTCATAAAATCTCCTGTGGTTTTAATTACTACTTCTTCTGAACGCAAAAGCCCTCTTAAAGACTCAGGTACTGGGTCAGGTCTATAATGTCCTTTTTCCTGTCCTCCACCATCAAAATATTCAGCATCGATTTCACCAGGAATTGTATATGGTTCTTTTCCAAAAGGTCCCTCTGATACTTCTATATCCAAATTAAAAGGTAATGAAGGTATAGAAATATTTTTTCTATCTATTACTCTT
>PWOK01000053.1 GCA_003557445.1 Halanaerobiaceae bacterium | reverse complement strand
GATTTTCTTTTTTTACTATAGAATTGGGCTCTTCAAATATAATGTCAAATATCACTGGAGGATTTTCCAGTAGTTCAATTCCGTTAATCACTTTCGCCTTATATTCAATATGCTTAGGTTCAGGTTCCCCTTTAGGAGTTGGGGGGGTTATTCTCTCGACAGATAATTTTCTTCCCTTCTGGTCATAAACAGCCAGTACTTTATGGGGTGGAGTGGCACCAAATGGATAATAACCTGCATTTTATTTGATAGTTGTTTTGCATAATTTTTAATTTCTTTCGGAAATCCAAAAATACTTCTACCAAAAACAAGTTGCCTTTTATCATCAATAGGATAAACCATTGTTAAATGTCTGACACTATCTTCCACAACTTCAAGTAAACTAATGATTTTTTTAAATATTTTACTGTTATCCTGACATTTTTTACAGATAGAAAGATGTTTTTTAATATTTACATTTCTTTCTTTATTTAAAGTGCCTGCAGCATATCCCGGAAATAATAATTCCATTTCTTTACAATCCATGACTAACCCTCCTTTGATTAAATAATCTTAGTCGTTTGTAAAATGTATGAACCCTTGTCATTACTGGATTCATATTAAATATTTAAGCTGACTTCCTCCAAAAAATATGATATAATATAGTTAGATTTAACAAAAATACCAATTTGAAGGAGGAAGTCAAAATTGTTTACTAAATTAAATCAATTATCTTTTGCTGATATCTATGATCAATGTTCTAATTGGGCTCAAAATGACAAACCCAAATTTCTTAAAATGCTTGAAAAATATTTAAATCTTAAAGAATTAATACCTTTTTCTTTTTATCAATCTTATTACAACCACTTGGGACGGAATAGAGAATATTTGTTAGAATCTATACTTTCAGCTCTATTACTTCAGCGTATCATTGGCATTCCTACAGTGAGTATGCTTCTTGTTTTTCTAGAACTTAGTGAGGATATTAGGGAATATTGTGGATTCAAAAATAATATTCCAGACCAATCACAAATCACTAGATTTAAACAAAATTTCGAGAGTCACCTTGAAGACTTTTTCCATCATCTTGTTGATCTAACCGAACCTCTTTGCCAAAAGCTAAATCAGGATTTAGCAGATTGCCTTTTATTTGATACTTCAGGTATTGAAGCACATGTCACTGAAAACAACCCTAAATATATTAACTCTATTATTAGAAGAATGAAACGCTACTACAAAAACAATCCAGATGTAGATCCATACAGTTTGGCTTATGGTTCTATGCCCTCTTCCGCTAGCTGTAATGAAGAAATCAAGCAACTATACATTAATGGCCATTTCTGCTATGTCTACAAATTTTCCATTATGACTAATGCAATGGGTATTGTTCGTCATATATCTTTACTTGATGATGATTTTAAAGATAATCACCCAGAACTAGATATTGATAAAAAGTCAAATTCACCTGATAAAGATAAGTCAATTGGTGATTCTACTGCCTTAAAACCTGTTCTTAATGATTTTTTTGAATCTCATCCTGATTTTTCTTTTAAAACTTTTATTGGAGATTCAGCTTTTGATAGCTATGAAAACTATCCCTTTTTACTCAAAGACTGTAATTTTGAACAAGCTGTAATACCTCTCAATGGTCGCAACTCAAAGTCTTTACCTAAACCAGGTTACAATGAATCTGGATGGCCATTATGCCCTAAAGATGATTCTCTTCCAATGATACCTAATGGTATCTGTAAAGAAAAAGGTCGAAGTACAAGATTTAAATGGGTTTGTTCTGAAACACATTTTGAAAATGGTAAGCGGGTTTGTCATTGTGAAGATCCCTGTACCGATTCAAAATACGGCAGAGTAGTTTATACTTACCCTGATCAAGATCTTCGGACAATCCCTGGATTACCAAGAGATACAGAAGAATGGACTGAACTTTACAATCTCCGTGGGTGTGTAGAACAAACCATCAATTATTTCAAGGAACCTATGGGTATTGGCAATCCTAAAACCCAAAACAAAAAAACTATAAAAGCTGACTTGTTTTTAGCTGGAATTACTCAACTTATTACATTAATTCTAGCTGACAAGATTAACAAGCCTGAATACATAAGAAGTCTAAAACCGCTTATTGCTTAACATAAATAACTTCTAATACATTTCTTTTCTTTTAAGCCTTACTTAAGGCTGTTTTGTCATGCCTAAATTTTCTCAAGTTTTCATTGCTAAATTTATAAACATTAAATATCTAATATTTAGTTAGCCTTTACTGCTTTTTGTAATATTTTTCCTTCTTCAAGAGTTTACATTTTGCAAACGCCTAAAGTATTAATTTATTTTGAAAACAACTTTTAGAGCTTCTCCCTGTTTTGCCAGTTTGACTCCCTTTTTAAATTCTGAAAGGGGAAGTTTATGTGTTACGAGTTTATCAGCGGGAATTTTCCCTGATTTAATGAGCTTTAAGGCAGTTAAATGATGTACAGGAGCAAAAGTAGTTGTTCCAATTAAAGAAAGCCCTCTGTAATGAACAATATTGGTATCTATCCCTGGTTTACTATTATCTTTGGGTAAACCACCAAAAAGCAATATACGGCCTGCTTTTTTAGTCATCTCAACAGCCTGAACCTGTGTTTCCGGTACAGGATTTGCTGTAATAACAACATCTGCTCCTCTTCCTTCTGTTAGTTTTTTTACTTCCTTTACTAAATCTCTTTCAGAGGCATTAATTGTAATATCTGCTCCAAACTCCTTACTTAATTGTAATCTATTTTGATGAATATCAGCTGTAATAACTGTTTCTGCTCCCCGGGCTTTAGCCAGACTTGCATGTATACAACCTATGGGCCCGGCCCCAATAATTACAACAGTTTCCTGAAAACCTACATTACCTTTTTCCTGTGCATTTATACAGGATGAAGGTGGTTCTGCAACTGCAGCATAAACAGGATCTAAGTTCTCAGGTATTTTTCTTACAGAGCCAAGTTCCAGACTGGCTGCTGGAAGTGGCATATATTCAGCAAACCCCCCCTGCCAGTTCTGACCAAGTTCTTTGATATTTTCACAAAATTCATACTGTCCCCCAATACAAAACTCACATTGACCACAATAAACCACAGGGGCTACAGCCAGTAAATCTCCCTTCTGGTATTGTCCTTTATAATTCTGACCAACTTCTATTACTTTTCCACTAACTTCATGGCCAATAGTCCAGGGATAAGAAATATTTTTGTGTCCCTTATCTAAAATTCTCAAATCAGAGCCACACAATCCACAATATAATACCTGTAATAATAGTCCTTCTTCTGGACAATCAGGTACTGGAATCCTTTTAATTCCATATTCTCCGGGTGCTTCCAGCACTAATGCTTGCATTTTTTCAGACATTTTTATTCTCCTTTAATATTGGTTTCAATTTTTTTGTTTCTTTTTGCATATTTTCCACCTTCAAATTGATTATCAAAAAAGACCTTTATTCTTTCTTTAACATCCTCTATTTTCATGGTTCTTCCTCCAAAGACTAACACATTAGCATTATTGTGTCTTCTGGCATATTCAGCAGAAAAATCATCATATAACAGGGCTGCTCTAATATTTTTAATTCTATTGGCAGCAATACTTATACCAATACCTGTCCCACAGAATAAAAATCCCAGTGTGTTTTCTTCCTTTAATACTGTTTCACATACCTTATGAGCTGATCTAACAAAATCAATAGGATTTTTATACTCAGGATTTATATCATTGACTTTAAAATTTTGTTCATCTAAAAACTTTTTTACTTCTTCTTTTAGTTCAAAACCCCCATGATCACAACCCAGTACAACATTTTTAAACTGATCAGACAGCATTTTTAAATCCCCTTTTTTATTTATTATTTGTTAAACAAAGAATCCTGCAGTCTTCTTAACTGAACCACAAATGAATCATTATCTAATTTCACATCATCATAAGTAATAATATCATCCTGTTTAACTTTATTTTTTAAGACAGCATTTTTTGCAATTCCCATTGGCAGGGCATTAACTTCACTGGCTTCACTATAGGCATAGGTTTTACCATACATATCAAAACCACCAATACCATCTATTTTATCACCAGGAGATAAATCCCTTTTGGCCATAGCCACTACTTCAGAATTTAATTCAGCTGTATTTACAGTATGTTCACCGGTAATACAGGCTCTGGCAACAGAAACCGGTGTTTCAAAACTACAGAGATGATAGGGTCTGAACAATTTATAATATGGTCCATCTCCCATAGAATAAAAGTTCATTCCTTTATGAACTCTATCTGAATCAGTGGTCATTACCACAAATACACCGGGAGCCACTTTTCCTGTAGAATAATCAACAACAAAATCATTCTTTAAAATTCCACCATCTTTTTCTGGAATAAATACTTTTTCAAGGTCTTCAAGATCTACCTTAGCACCATGTGCACCCGGTTTATCAGGAATAGCTCCGGTTGCATTGGACATTTCAGCCAATTCAACCATTGTTTTAGTTCCATCAACAAAGGATGTCAGCATTTTGGGATTCATATCTTTGGATAAAGCCTCTTCTTTTAATTGATCAGGTGTTGCATGATGATTTACAGGGTTATTTTTACCTTTTCCAATGGTAACAACTTTAAATCCCATACATCTTGCCAATCGATAGAGCTCCATTACTGCACCTGGTTCATCTCCAGCTGATGCAGTATAAACAACCCCTGCTTTATCAGCAATACTTTTTAAAATACAGCCTACAGTAACATCAGTTTCCACATTAAGCATGATAATATGCTTTTGATTTAAAATCCCCTGATAGGCAATCCTGGCACCTACTTCTGTAGATCCTGTAGCTTCAACTATTGCCTCCAGTGCTGGAATTTCAACTATTATTGAGGCATCAGGGATAACAACAACTTTTCCCTTTTCCAGTGATTTTTGAGCTTTTTGCGCTGTTTCACAGACATTAATTTTATTATCAGAATATCCAACTTCTTTAAAAGCTTTAATTCCTTTTTTAACATCCAGGTCAGCTATAACAGAAACCTGAGCACCAGGCATCCTGCTTGTAACATGTACTATTCCCGATCCCATTTGTCCACTACCAACAAGCCCAATATTTATTTTTTCCTGATTTGTTTCTTTTCTTTCTAATTCCTGTAATATTTTTTGCATTTTAAGTTTTTCGTCACTCCTTCTATTTTAGTGATTTAATCTTAACATATTATCAATAATATGTAAAGCATATGTTAAATATAAATAAAAAAATAAGGAAGCAAATAAATTACCCCTTGCTTCCCTATCTTTAATAATATTTTATCTGTTTTTATTTTAATTCTACAGTAGCTCCTGCATCTTCAAGTTTTTCTTTCATTTCTTCAGCTTCTTCTTTACTTACACCTTCCTGTACATTCTGAGGTGCATCATCAACAACTGCCTTGGATTCTTTTAATCCCAGGCCAGTTATCTCTCTAACTGCTTTAATTACATTAATTTTTTTGTCTCCTACACTGGCAAGATGTACATCAAATTCTGTTTTTTCCTCTTCTGCTGCACCACCATCTCCTGCTGCACCAGGTGCCATAGCTACAGGGGCAGCTGCACTAACACCAAACTTTTCTTCAAGTTCCTCCACTAATTCTGATAATTCAAGTACTGACATATTTTCAATAGCTTCAATAATTTTTTCTTTATCCATTTTTATTTTCCTCCCTTTTTATTCTTTTTCCATTTTGATTTGATTTAAAACTCTCACTAAGTCATTTAAATTACCTTTTAATACATTTACTAAACCACTTATTGGTGCTTTCATACCGGCCAGAGCCTGGGCAAGGAGTTCTTCTCTTCCAGGTATTTTAGATAATGAAATTACCTTTTCCTGATCGATTACTTCACCATTCAAATATCCGACCTTTATCTCCAGTACTTTATGGTCTTTAGCAAAGTCAACCAGTACTTTTGCTGGAGAAACAACATCTTCCATTCCAAAAGCAATGGCAGTTGGGCCTTTTAAATATTCAATTATTTCTTCAAGCTTTGCTTTATCAGCAGCTATACTGGCCAGGGTGTTTTTCACAACTTTATATTCTACACCGGCTTCTCTTAAACGGGCACGTAATTCTGTCATTGCTTCTACATCAAGTCCAATATAATCGGTTATTACAAGTGTTTTTGCCTGGTCAAATTTTTCATTTAATTCTTTGACAACAGCTTCCTTTTCAGGTGTTGCCATTCTTTCACCCCCCTTTTATAAATACCCTCAATTCTAGTTATGGTTAAAAATTATCATTAAAAAAACTCCCCGGCATAGACAGAGAGGAGGTAATTCTTTTATAATTTCTAACCTCGGCAGGAAATTTTAAGCCATTACTGACTCCTGCTGTCTATGGTAAATATTCAATTTTATAACCTGTATTAGTATATCATGTAACTTTGGTTAAATCAATAACTTTATTTTTCAACTAACACCATAATTTCAGATGGATTAACTTTAATACCCGGTCCCATTGTAGAAGAAACAGCAACTGTTTTCAGGTATTTACCACTGGCTGCAGCTGGTTTAACCTCTATCAGTCTTTTTAATATTGCCTTAAAGTTTTCTTTTAGCTCTTCCTCAGAAAAAGAAACTTTGCCAATTGGCAGATGAATAACTCCTGCTTTTTCAACACGGTATTCAACTTTTCCAGCTTTAAATTCTTTAATAGCTTTTTCAAGTTCAAAAGAAACTGTTCCTGCCTTGGGATTGGGCATCAATCCTTTTGGACCAAGAATACGGCCCAGTTTACCTACTATACTCATCATATCTGGAGTAGCAAGGGCAAGATCAAAATCCAGCCAGCCTCCCTCTATTTTTTCAGCAAGATCTTCCTGACCAACAAAGTCAGCACCAGCTTCTTCAGCTTCTCTGGCTTTTTCTCCTTTAGCAAAAACTGCAATTGTAACTTCTTTACCGGTACCTGCCGGTAATACAATAGTTCCTCTTATATTTTGATCTGCATGTTCAGGTTTTACACCCAGTTGAACAGATAAATCTACTGTTTCATCAAAATTTGCACTGGCAGTTTCTTTAACCAGTTTTATTGCTTCTTCAGGTGAATATAATTTTTCCCTATCAATTTTCTCTTTTAAGTTTTGATACCTTTTACTTCTTTTTGCCATTATTTATCCCTCCTGGTGGTATTAACGGATTTTTCCTCCCACTCAAAAATTATTCTACTAATATACCCATACTACGGGCTGTTCCTTCAATCATTCTCATTGCTGATTCAATATCAGAAGCATTTAAATCTTCCATCTTGGTTTCAGCAATTTTTTTAACATCTTCTTTACTGACTGTTGCAACTTTTTCTACATTTGGTTCTCCAGAGGCTGTATCAATTCCGGCTGCCTGTTTTAATAATATAGATGCCGGTGGTGTTTTGGTTATAAAATCAAAAGACCTATCTTTATATACTGTAATTTCTACAGGAATAATAGTTCCCGCCTTATCTTTTGTTCTTTCATTAAAGGTTTTAGTAAATTCACCTATATTAATACCATGTTGTCCCAGAGCCGGTCCAATAGGTGGAGCTGTAGTTGCCTGACCACCTGGTATTTGCAATTTTACAACTGTTTCAACTTCTTTTGCCATCAAAAAAACCTCCTTCCAATTATTCTTCAGGTTGTACCTGTGAAAATTCAAGTTCTACGGGTGTGTCCCGTCCAAACATGGAGACAATAACTTTTACTTTTCCTTTCTGAGGATATACTTCCTGTACTTCTCCCAGAAAATCCTCAAATGGACCGTCAACAACTGTAACTTTGTCTCCTTTTTCAAAGTCAGTTTCATAGACTTTCTTTTCTCTTAATCCCATACCCTGTAAAATCCGGTCAACTTCATCTGGTTGAACGGGCAATGGTTTTGTCCCACTACTGACAAATCCTGCAACTCCTGGTGTGTTTCTAACCACATACCAGGTATCATCATTCATTTCCATTTCTATAAGGACATATCCAGGAAACAGGGTTTCATCCACTTCTTTTTCCTTACCATTTTTTTTCTTGATTTTTCTTTCAGTGGGTACCAGTATTTTGGTTATTTTTTCTTCCATACCTGTACTGGCCACTCTTTTTTCAAGATTTTTCTTTGCTTTTTTTTCATGACCGGAATAAGTGTGTACTACATACCAGTTCTTTTCAGATGTCATAATAAAAGGATCCCATTTTGTACTTAAGGATCCTCACCTCCTCAATTACATAATAAAGGGTGTAACTATCCGAACAAGTAATAAATCAATTATTCCCAGAAAGGCAATTAGAGCAATTAATGTAACCAGTACAACAAGTGTATAGGAAGTTAATTCCTCTTTGTTCGGCCAGTTAACCTTTTTAAGTTCCATCTTTACTTTTTTTAAAAATTTAACTATTTTACCAAAAACTCCAATTGTTCCTGCCATTTAAAACACCACACCTTTATAAATATTTATTTTGTTTCCCGGTGAAGGGTATGTTTTTGACAAAATTTACAATATTTCTTTAGCTCAATTCTGTCTGTTGTCTGCTGTTTATTCTTGGTAGTTGAATAATTTCTGTTTTTACAATCATTGCACTCCAGGGTTATAATTTCCCTCATTGATCCTCCACCCCCTAATTATAACTTTAAATACCATATCATATTTATTTGCAAAAGTCAAAAACTTTTTATATTCAAAACCGAAATATCCATAGAAAAAGATGTTTTATATCTGATAGATGCCTTTTATCTATGAACATTTCGGATTGAAAATTCCCTTTTATAACATATAAATATGGTATTATATGTTTACTCAATAACTTCAGTAATAACACCTGCACCAACTGTATGGCCACCTTCACGGATAGCAAAACGTAATCCTTCTTCCATAGCTATAGGAGTTATCAGTTCACCTTCCATCTCTATATTATCCCCTGGCATTACCATT
>PWOK01000313.1 GCA_003557445.1 Halanaerobiaceae bacterium | reverse complement strand
TTTTCAATAGCAGGTATTAATTCAGGATCATTTAAAAACATTAAATGAGCTTTGAAAATATCTGCTTTCTGATTTCCCAGTTCAGAAGCTATATAGTTTTTTATTTCAGTTAATTCCAGTTTAACCCTTTCCAGGGCATTATGTAATCTCTGAATTTCATTTTTTACTTCAGTAGAATCTATTGTTTTTTTTTCAATTTTTATTTCAGGGTCCAACCTGAGGTATGCTTTACCAATTGCAATACCTGGTGAAGCAGCAATTCCAAACACATAAATCACCTTCCATTATCGATTTGCCAATATCCTGTTTTAAATTCATATAATATTATATATATAAAAAGATAATATAGCAAATTAAAAGAAAAAAAAGAGCAAATTTACTGATGTAAATTCACTCTTTAAATTCACTCTTAATTATTTGTTATTAAAACTCTTATTATATATTATACCCCTCTTTTTATATAATGAGTATGAAGGAGATCATGAGCCTTATGACTTCCAGGTTCTTTTAGATATTCCTCATATAATTTTAATACATAGGGGTTTTCATGAGATTTTCTTAATTTTTTATTTTTATCAATCTCATAAATCGAATCGATTCTTTTCTGTCTGATTTCCTGATTGGTAGGTACTGGTTGACCACCACCACCAATACATCCTCCAGGACAGGCCATAAATTCAACAAAATGATATTCTTCCCCTGATTTAATTTTCTCCATAAGCTTTCTGGCATTTCCCAGACCACTGGCTACTGCTGCTTTAACTTTTAGACCATTTATATCAACTTCTGCTTCTTTAATACCAGGTAAGCCTCTGACCATTTCAAAATCAATATTTTCAAGTTCTTCTCCAGTTATAATCTCATAGGCTGTTCTCAGAGCAGCTTCCATAACACCGCCGGTAGCACCAAATATATCTGCTGCTCCACTGGAAGTACCCAATAACTTATCATGTTCATCTTCCTCAATATTAAGGAGATCTATTCCAGCAGCTTTAATCATTCTGGCCAGTTCCCTGGTGGTTAATACATAATCTATATCTTTTTTCATTTCCTCTCTCTGTGCCTCAAACTTTTTAGCAGTACAGGGCATAACAGAAACAACAACCAGATCATCAGGATCTATATTATTTTTTTCAGCATAATATGAATAAGCTAAAGCTCCAAACATCTGTTGTGGTGATTTACATGAAGATAAATTATCCAGGTATTCAGGATAAAAATGCTCAATAAATTTTATCCAACCCGGACTACAGGAAGTAAATAAAGGTAAGGTACCCCCTTCATTTATCCTTTCAATTAATTCAGTTCCTTCTTCCATGATAGTTAAATCCGCGGTAAAGTTTGTATCAAAGACTTTATCAAATCCCAGTCTTCTCAAAGCTGATACCATCTGTCCGGTTGCAATACTACCCGGTTCTGCCCCAAAGGGTTCAGATAAAGCAACTCTTACTGCAGGTGCTGTCTGTACAATCACATGTTTACTATCATCATTTAAGACATCCCAGACACTTTCATAATGATAAACTTCATGAAGGGCTCCTGTAGGACAGGTATGAATACACTGTCCACAGTTAGTACATTCAACATTTCCCAGACCTTTATTTTCAAAAGTAGTCACTGTTGTTGCCGGTCCCCTGTTGGCTGTTGTGAAGATACCAACCCCCTGTACCTCTTCACATTTCCGGATACAGCGACCACAGGTAATACATTTATTCGGTTCTCTGACAACAGAATAACTGGAATGATCTTTTTTATAGCCTTTATCTATTGGATCAAGCCTCATTCTTGTAATACCTATTGTTTCAGCTACTTCTCTTAATTCGCAGGTGTCAGCCCTACTACAGGTCAAACAGTTTAATTCACAGCTAATATCATGAGTAGCAATTATTAGTTCAAATATATTTTGACGAACTTTACTAATCTTTGCTGAATGTGTTCTTATAACCATATCATCTTTGATTTCAGTGGCACAGGCAGGTTTTAATAGATTTTCCCCCTCTACCTCTACAACACATAAGCGACAACCACCATATACCCTGAGTTCTTCATCATAACAAAGAGTCGGTATTTTTATATGAGCTTTTTTGGCTGCTTCTAAAATAGTAGTCCCTTCTTTTGCTTCAACCTCCAGACCATCAATATTAACCTTTATCATGCTGCAACCCTCCTGATGTCAATTCATTTTCATAATTATCAAGTATAGATTTAACAAAATTTAAAGAAGTTTGCCCAAGCCCACAGCGAGCGGCCAGACGTATTGTTTCTCCAATATCTTCTATTATATTTCTCTCTTCATCAGTAAATCCATTTTTAAATTCCTTTAACATTCTATTAATCTGTCTATTCCCTTCACGACAGGGGAAACAGGTACCACAGGTCTCATCCATAAAAAAGCGTGAAACATTTAACATGAGGTCCATTAAGTCATGTCCTTCACCCACTACAATAATAGCTCCTGAACCAAGGCTGCTTCCCTTTTCTTCTATATCTTCATAGGTATAGGGAATATCAATGTTTTCTTTATCTAAAACTGCTGTAGATATTCCACCAGGAATAACAAATTTTAATTTTTTGTTGTTTATTAATCCTTTACCAAACTCATCTATAATTTCTCTAATTGTTTTCTCACCAAATTTTATTTCATAAACACCTGGTTCATTAACATCTCCACTGAGACATATCAGTTTTGTTCCACAGCTGTTTTCTGTACCCATGGCTGCATATTTGTCTGCCCCCTGATTTATTATCTCAGCAGCTGCGGTTAGGCTTTCCACATTATTTACAACTGTTGGAAAATCAAAAAGACCTTTTTCAATTGGATATGGTGGTTTAATTCTTGACTTACCTCTTTTACCTTCTATAGAATTTATCAAAGAAGTTTCATCACCACAAACATAGGCTCCAGCTCCTTTTACCAGTTGAAAATCAAAATCAAAACCAGAATCAAAAATATTTTGACCAAGAACACCTTTTTTATAGGTATCTTTTATTATTTTTTCGAAAATAGATATGGCATCAGAATATTCTCCGCGAATATATATATAACCCTTTGAAGCTCCAGTCGCATATGCTCCAATCATTATTCCTTCAAGAACTTTAAGGGTTCTATTTTCCATTAAATATCTGTCCTTAAAAGTTCCGGGTTCACCTTCATCTCCATTACAAATCATAAATTTTTGTTCAGCTTTTTGTTTATAAGCTAATTCCCATTTAATCCCAGTAGGAAATCCTGCTCCCCCTCTTCCTCTTAATCCTGATTTTTTTATTTGATCAATGATATCTAATCTTTTCATATTGAGTGCTTTTTTCAATGCTGTAAATTTATAATTACTTACATCATTAATAATATCACCTTTTAAAAAATATGTTTCCTGCATTTAAAATCCCCCCTTATACACAGTCTTTTAATATTTCTATTGCCCGATTGGAATTAAGATGAGTATATATTTGATCATTTACCAGCATGACAGGCCCCTCACCACAATAACCAAGACATTCAACAACTTCTAATGTGAATTTTTTATCTTCTGTGGTTTCTCCATCCTCAATTTTTAAATATTTTTTAACTGATGTTAAAATTTCCTCAGATTTATTAATATGACAGGAAAGACTATCACAGATTCTAATAATATATTTCCCCGTCGGTTCAGTATAAAACATAGAATAAAATCTGATCACACCATAAAGTTTTGCTCTGGGCATATCATATTCATCTGCTATTAAAGATATTTCATTTTCAGGAATATACCCATAACTATTCTGGATGTTATGCAGTTTGTCCAGTAAAATATTGAATTTTCCCTTCATATAAATTTCCCCCTGTTGTTTTTTTTGTGAATTTTTTCTCTTATATTGTGAAAAAAATATCATAACAAAATAAAATTTTTTTAATCCTTAAAATATATTATATCTCTAAAAATTTATTTTGTCAAAAATTTAATCAATTAAATTGATTAAAAAAAACTTATATGTTAAAATATATACAAATTAGATAGAAGGGAGTTTATTTATGCAATTCAATCCTGTTTTTAATGAAATATTAATTTTATTTTTAATAATTTTTGTTGGTTATTTACTTAGAAAAAACAATCAGATAAGTAGAGAACTGGATAAAGGTTTATCAAATTTGTTATTTAAACTAACACTTCCTGCTTTAATAATAATATCAATGAATGTTACAATTACAACCGAATTAATTTATAATACTAAACTCATTATAATCACCACAATATCAGTTTATATTTTTCTTCTGATAATAGGAAATATTACAACAGGGTTAAATATCATTCCCAATAATGAAAAAAACATTTTTGTTTTTATGATAATCTTTGGTAATGTTGGTTATATGGGATATCCTGTACTTGGTGCTATCTATCCTGATTATGGAATCTATTATGCGCTATTTAATAATATTACTTTTAATGTATTACTCTGGACTTATGGGGTTTATCTTTTTACAGTAAATAAAGGCCAAAAATATAAGATACAATGGAAGTATTTACTTAATAATGGAGTAATAGCTATGTTTATCGGATTCGTATTATTATTAACTGATTTACAGCTACCGACAATAATTATAGGTGCCCTGGAGCAAATAGGCAATATGACTTTTCCCCTATCAATGTTAATAATAGGCAGTTCACTTGCAGGGATCAATTTTAAAAATTTTACAGGTGATTTTGTACTTATATTATTAACTATAGTTAAATTACTTCTTATTCCCATTGCTGTCTTTTTAATTCTAAATATGTTTGATCTACCTTCTACTGTCATTAATATAACAGTAATACTTTCTGCAATGCCCTGTGCTGCTAATTCAGTTGTTTTTGCTGAAAAATTTGAACGTAATCAAAATTTTGCAGCCCGTGGGGTCTTTATTACCACTTTTCTTTCTTTATTTACTATACCTCTTTTCCTTTATTTACTTGGTCTTTAATTTCGACAAATTCCAGAAGGTACCTGGCACCTGTCGGTATATGTCGAAGTTTTCGACAAAAACCGGGAGGTGTCTGGCACCTGTTGAATTTTGTCGAAATTATATTTTTTCCTTAAGCCAGCTTTTTTCCTGTTTAACCACTCGTAGTGTTTCATCAGGGGCAGGACCACCTATTGAAGAAGTTCCCCTAACACAATTATTAATATCAAGAAATTCATATAACTCCTCTGTAAAAATATTTTCCAGATCAGGAAATAAAGATTTCCATTGCTCTAGTTTAATATTATTTAACTCTTTTTCTTCCTTTATTGCTGTTAAGACAGCCTTACCAACTACCTGATGAGCTTTTCTGAAGGGAAGACCATTTTTAACCAGATAATTAGCCAGTTCAGTAGCATTGGTATATCCCTTTTTAGCAGCATTGAACATATTTCCTCTTTTTATTTCCATCGTCTCTAACATACCCGGAAAAAGCTCCAGGATAATTTCCAGTGTATCAACTGTATCAAAAAGCCCTTCTTTATCTTCCTGCATATCTTTATTATAGGCAAGTGGTAAGCCTTTTAATGTAGTCAACAACTGAATTAAATGGCCATATACCCTGCCTGTTTTCCCCCTGATAAGTTCTGCTACATCAGGATTTTTCTTCTGGGGCATAATACTGCTACCCGTGGTATAACTATCATCAAGTTCTATAAAATCAAATTCTGAAGTTGACCATAAAATTATCTCTTCACTAAAACGACTTAAATGCATCATCAAAGTGGAGGAAACACTTAAAAATTCAACTAAAAAATCACGATCACTCACTCCATCCAGAGAGTTCTGGCATATTTCAGCAAATCCCAGTTCCCGGGCTACAAATTGACGATCAATTGCAAATGATGTTCCTGCCAGAGCACCTGACCCCAGTGGCAATATATTAACTCTTTTGAAATTATCATTATATTTTTGAAAATCACGTTTGATTTTAAAATAATAGGCAAGTAAATGATGTCCAAAGGTAATTGGTTGAGCCCTCTGTAAATGTGTATAACCGGGTATTATATCCTCTCTATATTTCTCTGCAAGCTCAAGTAAAACCTCCATAAAGTGAATTAACTTATTCTGTATATTTTTTATTTGATCTCTAAGATAAAGTCTGATATCCAGTGCTACCTGATCATTTCTACTCCTTGCTGTATGCAGTTTTCCACCGATTTTACCTATTTTATCTATTAAATTTTTTTCAACAACTGTATGAATATCTTCAAGGGCTTCAGGAAACTTAATATTATTATTCTCAATATCCTCTTCAATCTCTTTGAGAGCTTCCACAATAATTTTCATTTCTTTTTCCGTTAATATACCAATTCTGGCAAGCATTTTAGCATGAGCTATACTTCCCATAATATCGTAATGATAAAGTCTTTTATCAAAACCAATAGAGGCATTAAAAACTTCTACCAGTTTATCAACCTGTCCAGTAAAACGACCACCCCATTGTTTCATTTAAAATCAACTCCAGATTAAAGATTTTTCATCAATAAACCCCTTTTATATCCCATACTTTTATCGGTTTTAATACACTTAAAACCTCTATTTTTATAAAATTTTAAAAGGTCTTTTTCTTCAATTGAGGAGTGTAAATAAACACTTACACCACCAGCTTTTTTAATTATTGATTCAGCTTCATCTATCAATATTGAGCCAAATCCCTGACCCTGAAAATCAGGTGAAATTGCAAATTTTTTTAAATAATATTTTTCTGTATCTTTTTTTTCCAGACGTACAGAACCTGCAATTTCATTCTTGATTTCCAGAATCAGTACAGTATTATTATTAATATCACTGAGTACATCCTCAGGTGTCTCCACCAATGAAGGATTGTCCTTTCCTCTTCTATAATCATAAAATGCTTCTTTAACTAGATTATATATTTTTTTATATTCATCTTTCCTTGCTTTTCTTATTACTGTATCTTTATTACATTTCAATTTCATGATTACTCCTTTTTCTTTTGAGCACGCTTTACTTCACCTGCAATTTGAGCAGGTAAACCCCATAATTTTATAAAACCGGGAGCTGCCTGATGTTCAAAACTATCTTCTTCATCATAGGTCGCCAGATCATATTGATATAATGCATAATCTGATTTACGGCCAACTACTGTGGACTGTCCTTTAAATAGCTTGATTTTAACCTCTCCATTAACATTTTTCTGAGTCTCATTTATAAAGGCATCCAGAGATCTGCGTAATGGTGAAAACCATAAACCAAAATATATTAAATCAGAATATTTTTCAGTAATTAATTTTTTGTAGTGAGCTGTATCTCTATCCAGAGTCAAATCTTCAAGATGCTGATGAGCATCGGTTAATATAGTAGCTGCTGGAGCTTCATATATTTCTCTTGATTTAATACCTACCAGCCTGTTTTCTACCATATCAATTCTGCCAACTCCATGTCTGGCACCGGTGTCATTAATTTTCTTTACCAATTCTATAGGAGCCATTTTTTGTCCATTAAATTTAACCGGAACTCCCTTTTCAAAACCAACTGTAATATATTCAGCTTCATCAGGGGCCTCCTCAGGAGCAACAGTCCATTCATAAGCATCTGCTAGTGGTTCCAGCCAGGGATCTTCCAGCTGTCCACATTCTATACTTAAACCCCACAGATTCCTATCAATACTATAAGGGCTTTCTTTCGTGGCTTCCACAGGAATATCATGCTTTTTGGCATAATCAATTTCCTGATTCCGGGAAGTAAATTCCCATACTCTTAGGGGAGCTATTATTTCAAGTTCTGGATCCAGAGCCCGAAATGTAACATCAAAACGTACCTGATCATTTCCTTTACCAGTACAGCCATGTGCTACAGCATCAGCTTTTTCTTTCTGGGCAACTTCTACCATTTTTTCAGCAATTAAAGGCCTGGATAGTGCTGTTGCCAGAGGATATTTCCCTTCATATTTGGCATTGGCTTTTAAAGAACTAAAGGCATATTTTTCAATAAATTCTTCCCGAAGATCATCAATGTAAACCTTGCTGGCACCAGTATTTAAAGCTTTTTCTTTTATAGCTTTCCAGTCTCCTCCCTGACCAACATCTGCTGAATAAGCTATGATTTCTGCATTATATTTGTCCTTTAACCACTTTATAGCAATAGATGTATCAAGTCCTCCTGAATAAGCCAGAACAATTTTTTTTATATTTTTCTTTTTCATAATAATTTCCTCCTCGTATAATATTTTTTAATTTACCTATTCCCCTGAATGGAAAGAACCTCCTGTAAAGCCTCAATCATACTATCAATATGTTTCTTTTCAATTATCAGGGGAGGTAAAAATCTTAAAGTATGTTCCTGGACTGCATTAATTAAAAACCCTTTTTCAAACATCAAATTTACAACTTCTTTTGCTGAAACAGAGCTATCAAATTGCAGGGCCAGCATTAAACCCATACCTCTGTAACTTTCAATAGATTTAAATTTTTTGATCAACTCTGTAAATTTTTGCTCCATATATTTGCCCATTTCCCTGACATGATTCAAAACATCCTCTTCAAGAATAACTTTAAGAGTTGTATAACCGGCCTTTGTTGCCAGATGATTTCCACCAAAAGTAGAACCATGATCTCCAGGTTCAAAGGCATCTGCAACTTCTTTTCTGGCCATAAAAGCTCCCACCGGTACTCCTCCACCAAGACCTTTGGCCAGAGTTAAAATATCAGGCTCAACATTATACTGTTCATAGGCAAATAATGTACCTGTTCTACCAATTCCACACTGAATTTCATCAAAGATTAAGAGTAAATCCATTTCATCACATAACTTTCTTAAACCTTTAAGATAACTTTTCCGGGCAGGATAAACTCCTCCTTCACCCTGAACAGGTTCCATCATAATCGCAGCTGTCTCCTTTGTTACAGCCTCTTTAATAGCCTTCAAATCATTAAATGGTACTGATTTAAAGCCTTCAGGCAGGGGTTTAAAATCTTTCTGATATTTTTTTTGACCTGTAGCTGTTACTGTGGCCAATGAACGCCCATGAAAAGATTTTTCTGCTGTAATAATTCCATAT
>PWOK01000213.1 GCA_003557445.1 Halanaerobiaceae bacterium | reverse complement strand
GTTTTTTATGAAAGCAATAGAGATCATCTATTAATAGGAAATAAATTTTTAGAAAACTTTAAAGTTGTTATAGATTTTAATAATCAAGAAATATTTTTAATAAAACAGGTTGATATAGATAAAAGTAGAAATGGATTTGGTTTTATTCATGATGATGATTTTTATATTACTTGTTATTGGAAGGGTTCTTCTGCTGATAAAGCAGGGCTTCAAATAGGAGATAGAATATTAGAAATAAATAACAGATGTGTTAAAGATAAAAGTATAATAGATTCGAGGAATTTGAGGAAAGAATATTCAGATAAACAACAATTAGAATTATTAATCAAAAATAAAAACGGAGAAAGAAAAACTGTTATTCTTGAAAGAATACCTTATTTTGTTCCAGGAGAAAATGATATTATTAAGCTGGAAAATTTGTTCAGGATGGAAGATGATATTGATGAACCGAAATATAATGCTTTTTTAGAATTACTGATTTTTAATCTCAAATAAAATCTATATAGAAGTGTTAATTAATCAGATACTGATATACCCTCAATAAATGTTTCTTTTACCTTTAAATTATTATCCAGGACTATAAAATCAGCATCTTTACCTTTGGCAAGGCTTCCCTTATGGTCATCTATACCCAGCAGACGGGCCGGGTTAAGGCTGGCCATATGGATGGCGTTAGCCAGTGATATATCAAGATTATGTACCACATTGACAACAGCTTTTTCCAGGGTTAAAGTGCTTCCGGCCAGAGTACCATCATTTGTTATTGCCTTACCTTCATCAGTAATCTTTACCTGAATATCACCAATAGAATAACTTGAACCAGAAGGCATCCCGGCAGCAGATAATGTATCAGTTATTAAAACAGCTTTTCTGTGATCTTTAAGCCGAAAAAACATTTTTAATACAGGATTAATTACATGAATACCATCACAGATAATTTCTGCATAAAGGTTATCATCCATACAGGCAGAATAGGCCAGACCTGGATTACGGTGATGGATACCCTTCATACCATTAAAGGTATGAGTTATACTGGAATAACCTTTTTTAATCTTTTCAAAATCTAAATAACTGATTTCACTGTGACCGGCAGCAACTTTAATGTTTAACTTATTACAAAAAGCTACTATTTTTTCAGAATCAGTAATTAAAGGATCTATACTTATATATCTAATAATATCACTGTTGGCCTCTATTAATTCTTTAAAATCATCAGTAAATTTTGATCTTACATGTTTAGGATTCTGGACACCGATTTTTTTACCCCGGGAATAAAAAGGTCCTTCCAGATGGAGTCCCAGAATATTGGTCTTCTCTTGAGCTGCCAGTTCTTTAATCTGAGTAGCAGCCTTTTTAATATTTTTCAGTGGAATTGAAGCTGTTGTAGGCAGAAAACCCGTTACACCATGTTTTAATTTATAAGATGCCCATTTTTTTAAGCCTTTTTTATCACCATAACCCGGTTCATATCCCAGAGCACCATGTGTATGTAAATCAATATAACCTGGGGCAATTATATGATTGGCATAATTACTTACAGGAATATTACCATCTATATTTTTTTTGATACCTGTTATCTTACCTTCATTTATTAATAGATAGGCTTCTTTTTCAATACTTTTTTCAGTAATTATTTTATCTGCATAAAAAGCTTTCATGATAAAATATACCTCTTTTCTGGAAATTATTTATTCTTCGGCCTTATTAAAGCTTTTTTATGATAACCAATCAAATCCTCACGGCCGGCTTTTTTTAGTGCCTGATAAACTTTATTATAATTACGGGGATATTTATACTGTAACAATGCTCTCTGTAATCTTTTTTCTTTTTCATCAGGTATATATAATTTTTCCATTGTCCGGGGATCATAACCTGTATAATACATGGTTGTGGAAAGAGTTCCCGGTGTGGGATAAAAATCCTGTACCTGTTCTGGATGATGATCAATATCCCTTAAATACTCTGCCAGTTTGATGGCTGAATGCAGGGTACTACCAGGATGTCCTGATATTAGATAGGGAATTAAATACTGTTCCTTTTTTACCTCTTTTGTTATCCTGTAAAATTTCTTTCTAAATTTTTCAAAAACACCACAATCTGGACGTCTCATTAAATCCAGGACTTCAGGGGCTACATGTTCTGGAGCAACTTTTAAGAGGCCACTAACATGATGGGTAATCAATTCCCTTAAGAAAGTATCATCTTCATCAGCCATTATATAGTCAAATCTTAATCCTGATCTAACAAAGACTTTTTTTACCCCTTCTAAGTTCCTCAATGAACGTAAAATATCAAGGTATTCACTGTGATCTACTTCTAAATTATTACAGGGTTTAGGATATAAACACTGTTTTTTTTGACAGCTACCTTTACGGATCTGTTTATCACAGGCCGGATTACGGAAATTGGCAGTTGGTCCACCAAGATCATGGATATATCCTTTAAATTCTTCATCAGCAATGATTTTTTTTGCTTCAGCTATAATGGATTCCTTACTGCGGCTGGTGACAATTCTTCCCTGATGAAAAGTCAGTGAACAGTAAGAACAACTACCGGGACAGCCCCGGGAACTGGTTATACTAAATTTCACTTCTTTAATGGCCGGTACTCCACCCTGTGACTCATAAACAGGATGATAATCCCTTTGATAGGGAAGAGAATAAACAAGATCCATCATCTTTCTATCCAGGGGCATTGCCGGTGGATTCTGTATTAAATATCTATTTTGATGTTTTTGAACCAGTATTTTCCCTCTAACCGGGTCCTGTTGTTCTTCCTGTTTCATAAAAGTACGGGCATATTTCTTTTTATCAGATTTAACCTCCTGATAAGAATCAAGTTCCAGATAACCATATATATCCTGAAGATTATCCTTTATATAACAGGTGCCGGGAATATGATTTATATACTCTATATCCAGACCATTATCCAGATTTTCTGCAATACTTATTATCTGTCTTTCTCCCATACCATAAACCAATAGATCAGCCCGGCTATCAAACATTATAGAACGTCTTACCTGATCATCCCAGTAATCATAATAGGCAAATCTACGCAAACTGGCTTCCAGTCCCCCAATTATTATAGGGGTGTTTCTATAGACTTCTTTAATTTTATTACAGTATACAATTGTTGCTCTATCAGGTCTTTTACCCTTTTTCCCTCCAGGAGAATAAACATCCTGTCTTCTTTTGTTTTTGTTAACTGAATAATGGTTAACCATTGAATCCAGATTACCTGCTGTTACTAAAAAAGCAAGTCTGGGCTGGCCCAGTTTTTTAAAATCCTCATTTGTTCTCCAGTCAGGCTGGGCAATAATACCCACTTTAAAACCGGCATCTTCAAGTACCCGGGAAATAATTGCTGTACCAAATGAAGGGTGATCCACATATGCATCCCCGGAGACAATTATAAAGTCAAGCTGTTGCCAGCCTCTATTTTGCATATCCTCTTTGTTTATTACCATATATCTATCTCGATCCATTATATTAACTATTTTTCCTCCTCTTCAAAATCAATATCAATAACATTATCATTATCTATTTCTGTTTCTTTTTTTTCTGAACCACTGGAAAAACCAAATTGATGGGAGGTTATATGTTTACCAATATATTTTTTAAATTTATTTTTTAAGATTTTCGTGAAAAAATACCTGCTTCCCGGTAATATAAGGGCAAAACCGGTGATATCAGTTAATAATCCCGGTGTCAGTAAAAATACTCCACCGATTAAGATTAATAAACCTCCAATTAAATCATCAGCAGGAATTTTTCCCTGATTAAGATCTCTCTTAATCTTTGTAATAACAAGTAAACCCTGAATTTTAGCCAGAGAAACTCCTACTACCCCTGTCAGGGCTACTAATAATACAGTAAATAATACCCCTGCATAGGTCCCTACTTGTATTAATATAGCCAGTTCAATAATCGGGATTATTGAAAAAAGAATAATTAGCTTAATTAACATATTAAATCAGCTCTTTCTTAAGTTATAATTTATTTTTCCTTAACTACTTCAGATCTATTAAACCATGGTTTATTGGTACCAAATCTGGTATCAATAATTGTTCCCAGTGCCAAAAATGTTAACAGCAGATAAAATAATATATCAAATAAAGGTACCATATTAAGTACCCATAAAGCTGCAACACCAATTAATAATTTAAGATATATATTAGGTTCTAATTTGCCCACAGCTGTTATTCTGTTTCCTGCAAAATAGACAATAGCTACATAACCTATAAATCTAAATATTACAATAGTAATAATTAAAAAGGGAATAAAAGGAATCCCTATAATGGATATTAAAAAGAGAACAAATATTACTGGCAGAATTAAAAAACTAATAAATCCAATTAAAAGCTTTCTAACAGGGGCTTTTTCAATTGATTGTGCCATATTTCTTTGCTGCTGGGGCATCATAGAAAATACTACTACTGCCAGTCCAAATAATATAAACAACTGGAAAATTCTATAATTCCACCGTACAAAACGAAGCATACCAATGGGCCACCTGATGTTTATATCACCTACATTGACTATACTTCGGGAACCCATCACAGCTGCTTCTGGACCCTCTATAACTTTACCCATTATTGATATTAAGTTACCACTAATTTCATTATTTAGTTCTATATCACCCATAATGGCTACTACATCTCCTCCTACCCGTCCATCAACCTTAATATCTCCCAGTATAGCAACAACATCACCGGTTACAACTCTTTCTTCAGGAATATGTATATCTCCCATAATTTTAACAACATTATTTCCATCCTGATCCAGTGTTATGTCCAGTTCAGCCCTTACTGGTATTGATATCAAAACAAAAATCATCAAAATTAATGCAAAAAAATAATATTTTTTCATTTTTATCACCCATTTCTTTTAAGATTATCTATCCTCTTTATTTTAATTATATCTTAACAATTACCATTCTACAAATAAACTTATTTCTCTTTATTTTAATTTTTTTCTTCTTTAAATTTCTTAATTTCCTCCATAGCAGGAATTGATGCCTGAGCACCAAGTTTTTGTACTGATATAGCCGCAGCTTTACTGGCAAATTTGATGGCTTTCAGAGGATTCCAGCCCTGTTGTAAGCCAAAAGCAAAACTACCAGCAAATACATCCCCGGCAGCTGTAGTATCAACTGCCCTAACATTGTAGGCAGGAATCTCGGTTTCTGATTCCCGGGAAAAGAATTTAACACCTTTTTCTCCTCTGGTGAGAATAACTCCCTCCAGACCACAGGAAAGTAGGTGATTAATCGTTTCATCTATACTGAAATATTTATGATTTTTCATTAAATGATTTAACTCACTTTCATTTGGAGTTATATAACTTATATATTGATAAATATAATCCGGTAAAACAGCTGCCGGTGCAGGATCAAGAATGATTCTTGTATTATATTCAGCTGCTAACTCAATCAGCCTTATAACTGTTTTTAAAGGAATTTCCAGCTGCAGTAATAGCAAATCTGTTCTTTTGAATTTTTCCCTAATATTATCAATTCCTGTTATACTCAATTCATTGTTAGCCCCGGGTACTACAATAATTTTGTTATTTCCCTTATTATCAATAGAAATTAAGGCTATACCTGTTTTTTTATCAACCCTGAAAACATCATCAGTATTAACTCCATGTTTGTTTAACTTTTTAATTAGACGATCACCAAATTCATCCCTGCCACAGGCTCCAATAAAATTTACAAACCCCCCCAGTTTTGCAATTGTTAAAGCCTGATTGGCTCCCTTGCCACCACATTTAAATTCAAATTTATTACCAAAAACAGTTTCTCCTGTACGGGGAAAATCTTCAGTCTTAACTACCAGATCCATATTCATACTTCCTATAACCAAAATATTTTGTTTCAAAATATCACTACCTTTCTATTTCATTCCTCCTCCACCCTTATTTCTGATGCCTCTTTCCCATAACAAATAGGTCTGTATTCACAATACTGACATAGCTGACGATCACTGGTCTTATGAAAATCCTGATAATCATAATCTTTTATTTTTTTAATCAGTGAGGTTATTTTTTCTTCTGCCTTTTTATACATACTGTTTGTATATTTAATTTTTACTACTTTTTGAGGATAACGGGGATTCCAGTAAACAATTTTTATCTGAGAGATTTTAAGATCATCCACAGGAAGATAAAATTTCCCTGCCTGATATAAAACAAATAGATAGACAAGGGTTTGATAATTGTTTAATAATTTGTTTTTCATTAATTTTCTCTGGTTGGTTTTCCAGTCATATATTATTATCTGATTGTTTTTTTTGTCTGTATATAAAAGATCATATTTGGCCAGTAATTTAATCTGATTTTTATTTATTCTCAGCTCATATTCAGGTTTAAAGTCTTTATCTTTTTCATAAGGTCTAAATTCTTTTAAATTATTAAACCATTTTTTTAATTGATGATCAATAAAATCCCCCTGAGAAATATAACCCCGATCATAATAGCGATAGGCCATTTTGTGAAATGTTTTCCCTTTCTCAATTATCTGCTGTTGTTTTTGATTACCACCCCAGTCCTGTGGCCAGAAAAGACCATCAAGATAACGATAACGAAATTTTAAAGTACATTTATCAAAAACAGACAGAGCTGACTGACTGAAATAAAATTGTTCTAAATCATTATTTAACATATTTATCCCTTTCTTTTTCAATAAAAGATTTTAAAGCTATAAAAGGATGGCATTGATTAACTTTTTTGCTATTACCATTATCATATATTATTTCCCGGTGAGTACTTAAAAGCAGATTTATTTTTGCCCTGGTAATACCCACATAAAGCAGTCTAAGCTTTTCAGATATTGTTTCTATATTGGCCTCTTTCTGAGGTGTTTCCATAGTTTCAGAGTTAAGAAGATTATTCAGGCTGGCCCGGGCCAGAGCCAGGGGATTACTGAATTCATCTTTTAGATAATAATGCTCTGCCCTGAAACGAGAATCAAGAGTTGAGGGATAATAATCATCACTTAAAAATGTTAAATAAACTGTATCCCATTCCAATCCTTTAGCCTTATGAACTGTTGTCAGAGTTATTACACCGGGTTCTGGTTCAAAACCTTTTCTTTCATCCAGTTTACGGGCAAAATTTTTCCATGTTTCTTCCATCAAAGGTATTTCAGCAGCTATTTCATATAACTTCCAGTGTGGATTATTGCTGAGTTTCTGTCCGATTTGCAGGGCCATATTCTGGGCTACTGCCATTTCTTCAGTGTTCAGTTTTAATTCCTCTGCCAGAAAAAGAATTAACTCATCAGGAGGAAGACTGACACTGGCTTCAATCCATAATCTCAATTTTTTAACTAGATCATTTAAAACAGATAAATTCTTATCTTTAATTAATTTGTTAAGACATTTCTTCTCACAGCATTTATCCCCTTCCACTGGATAGATTAATTCCCGTAAATCATATGCAGTAAACACTTTTTCCATAAAATTTGTTTCATCTTCCTGTTGTTCTTTTTCATTATATAAATAGTTTAAGATAACATTATTGAAAATTTTCATGAATTTATTCCTTTTATGTGGTTCAGCCAGATAGTTTAATAAATCTGTAAAATCATTAATTATCTTTAAATACTTATCCTTATCTCTTTTTATTAATTTATATTCGACCTGATATTGATCCAGTTTTTCAGAAAGGGATTCCATAATATAATTAGCAGGAACCAGGATGGCAGTTGTTTTATCAGGATTTTCTCTGACATGTTCAGCAGCCAGTCTGGAGATAGCAGTAATTTCTTTTTTAGATGTGGAAAAAGTTCTGGCAGCTATAGTATAACCATCAGTTTCCGGGTTTGGTGAGAGATCATCATCTGGTACCGGATAAATATATTTTTCTTCCAGGGCCTGTCTGCATTCTTTTTGGGGATGTTCATTGACAGACCATTTTACCAGATAATTGGCCAGTCCCAGGATTTGTTCTGTACTTCTTGAAGAATAAAGTATTGATGAAGTTTCAACATCTTTTCTCTCAGTAAATCTCCTGAAAATTTCCGGATCAGCAGAAGTAAAAGTACCCATAATAGCCTGGTTGGAGTCCCCAACCCGTATCAAATTCCCATTTTCTCCTGCCAGTTGAAGCAGTATTTTTTCCAGTAATCTATTTGAATCCTGAGCTTCATCTTCAAATATATAACTATATTTATTCCTCAGCCTTGCACAGAGCTTTTGGTCTTTTTCAAGCAAATTATAGGCCTGTACTATTAGATCATCAAAATCAATCAAACCCTGAGAATCAAGGAGTTTATCATATTTAATAAAAATATTAAAAGCCCAGTTTAAATAAGAATTTTGATAATCTTTAGACCATATACTTTTTATTTTTTTTCTATCCAGACCAAGTATTTTAAAGTGTGAAATAATTGAATTAATAAATCGAGGAAAATCTTCTTCTTTCCATCTTTCCAGTGCTTTATTATAACCTGAATTACTGGAATCATAATCAATATATTTTAAAAAATCTTTTCTATTATCTCTGATCCACTCTTCGATAGCATCCCTTAACAACCTGCCTTTATTAGCAGAATCAATTATTGTAAAATCTTCATTTATTAAAAGGTTTTCTGGTTTTTCTTTTAATATATTTAGAGCCAGAGAATGCAGGGTTCTTACTTCATAACCCCTGTTTCCCGGTAAATTTCTATCTTTAAGAAAATCACTTATTTTTTTTCTAAAATTAGAAACAGCTGAATTCATATAGGTAACAATCAATATCTTTCCTTTAGTACTAAATCCTTTTTCAATAAGTTCAGCTGTTAAATAGGCAAGAACTGTTGTCTTTCCAGCACCTGGTACAGCAGGTACAGCCATATATCCCTTCCGAAAATCCACAACTTTTTCCTGTCCAGGTCTAAGTTTAATCATTATCTATACCTCCCTCTGGATAGGATTGTATCCATTCATATAACTGTCCTTCCTGTTCCCAGCCATGACTGTTTAAATAACTATCAGCTAAATAAAGACCGGAGGTTGACCTGCTTAATATACTCTGTAGATAATTTAAAAGCTGTTTTTTTCTGATCTCCTGATCTATTTCATC
>PWOK01000226.1 GCA_003557445.1 Halanaerobiaceae bacterium | reverse complement strand
GGCAATCCCGGAACCGCCCATATTTGTGGCAAATAGAATTGCCAGTATAATTATAAATGCTGTCGTCATTTTATTTTTTTCCTTTCAAAATTTTTATTTTAAGATTTCTACAAATCTTTTGTAAGATAAATATTAGTTGGCTTAAACAAACTGCATATGTATCTTAGATTTACGCTTAAAAAAAACCTGTATCCAAGCTTCTTGGGATAATGATATCTATTTATAACAGAAAGACCAACTTGTTTTGCCAAAACTTTAAGAGTTTTTCTTTTATAGTAATTTATATGTTCAAGGGGATGCAGTGCGTCTTTTCCGGCTTTCCAGTGTCTTTTTTTCAATTTTTTTTCAATATTATACCCAAAAGGAACCTTAATGTGAATAATGCCTTTTTTCTTCAGTGTCCGTGACAGTTTCTTAAGTGTCTCTGCAGGCTCTTCTATATGTTCAAAAACCTGATTCGCATATATGTAATCATAACTTTCCGCTTCTTCATCATCAATATCGCGGGTAACCTTCAGTCCGTTACTTTCAGCATACCGTATTCTTTCTTCAGATATCTCTGCGCCCGTAACCTGAAAATTGAAAGCCCGGGCAATATTTGCCCAAAAACCCCATCCCATGCCGAATTCCAAAACTTTAATATCCTGCGGTTTTCTTTTCAGCATAGAGGCAATGGCGCTTACTTCAAGCGCATAATTTATAAAAAGAAAAATATCTGCAAACTTTTTTTTATTTAAACTCTCATCTTTAGATATCCATTTCTCATAAAGCAGAAACATATTTTCATCATTCAGAATATGCTTTTGAAACAGCAGGCTGCATATATCACATTTAACAATACAATAGTCAAAATCAATTTTATCCAAAGGCACTCTGTTTTCATAATAACTTTCAAGAAACGGCAGTATTCTATCGCTATTTAAAGGATAGTTAATTACAACTTTGCTATCTTTGCTGCCACATACGGGACATTGTTCTCTTGATATATAATTTTTTTGCTCAATTGAATCTCGATATGATTTCATGATGTTTTGCTACTATTTCTTCTATTTCCTTAATCTCTTCCGGTGTCAGAATCTCTTTATATTTATCTATATTCTTTTTTGATTGTTCAGGGTCATAGGAAGAATTGATATTCCCCGGTATGCCCAAATGACGGGAGAGCTTTACTTTTGCCTGTTCAAAATTTTGAACAAATTCTTCAAATTTGACCCTGTACACAAGAGGTTTACCCCATTCTTCACCAGAAATGTGTTTCATTGATTCTATGTACCACTTGCAGAACAATTCCACATCTGTCCCTGGATAAGCATATCCTTTGGTTTTTAATTCTGCGTATACATCCTTTGGGTCCCGGGTAACAATAATCACTTTTCTATCTCCGGAGTAATACCGGGTGGAGCTGACAGGAGCCCAAAAAGACCCGCCCTGATTAATAACAATATTTTTTTGATTGGAATTAGATAGTAACGAATCAATAAATATTGCGCTTTCCTTCAGAAAAACATCTTCCGTAACAGGCACAAATACGGTTCCGACACCGGGTTTTCTTATTCCTGCTTTCTTCATTAACTTGCGCCAGATGCGTAAAACGACTTGTTTAACCGCCTGTAAATGCATAACTTCACATGCAGGCATTCCTTTATATTTCACTGCCGTGATGTTATTTATATAACTGTTAATCTTGTCTTTGTAATCAGGAATTATCTTCTTGTAATCGATCCCGCTTGAAGTCGCATATCCAGGTCTTCCCATTACCTCACATAATTTATAGAAATCCTTTATAGCCTTACTCGCCGAATTGATATGAAAACTTGATTTAATGGAATTGTGAAGATTAGCTATACCGCCCGGATCCTGTATTAATCTAAACTCAGTTCCTTTGAGTGGATCCCCTATATCCTCACGGCCGGAAAGATAGTCAAAAACGGCACCGCATCCGCTATAACCGGAGCCTAATACAATTATTTTTTCTTGCTGCATAAACTTTGAAAAGTACTTTTTAATTTTTTCATTATATTTTTAACTCGCTTTATGTTTTCTTCAAAAATTCGTTTTATTTTAGGTTTCTTATGGAAGTCGCTGCTCAAGTACTTGTTTTTATTACAAGTTCGCAAAGGCTTTTGCCATTCACCATATTTATACTTAAGATACTCTTCGGACAGCGACATACATGTATACAACTCTCCTCTAAGCTTTTTCTTTGAAGGATTCTTGAAAAACTTATCAGGCAACTTATAATGTCTTCTATGTCTTAAACTGCCTTCTATAAACCATCCCATCAACTCATAATCAGTGTTATATTTCGTTAATACTATTTTGAAGTTCTCTCTTGAAAAATCACGCTTGGCAACAGAAAAACCTTTATCAATAAATGATTCTATCATTTGTTCTTTTTTATCAAAAACATCCTCGGTCTTTAGGTTAATATGTGCGTCCCAGTCCCAGGGAATAAAATCACCATCGCGAACTATTCCCAACAATGTCCCACCCCCGATAAAATATTCAATATTTAAGCCATTTAAAATATCACGAATCTCAACTAATCCTTTATGTTGATTTTCCAATTCGTATTCTTTTCTTATTCTAACTTTTCTGTCATTAAACATAATTATTTCCACACAGCAGTAATATTAATTAATTATTCAAATATACCTTAAAGCACAAATACAACCTTATTTAACATAACATTCCTTTCTTAAATTCTACTCTTCTTTTTAGTAGCATAATATTATTATAATGACAGCACTAAGTTAAACCTGAACTTTGTAAATGTACACTTAAGCTTCTATAAAAAAGGAATCTGTATCAAGCCTTTTAACTTCAATTGATTTAGTCGCACAATCCTTTTCTCTAATTTTAGATATCTGAGTAAGAAACCTCATAATATATTTTTTACGAATACCGGGAAACTTCTGAAACTTGGAGGTTAGCACTGTAGCTTTTCTATCACCTATAATTAATCTAGTGATTGTCCTTTTCTGTAGAACTTCTATTATGAATTTTTTTATTATAGACTTAATTTTTCTTTCAAATGAGAAATATCTATCAACATATGCATCATTTTTAACCTCCATAAGTTTTTTTCCTTTACAAACTTCATCTATTCTATCCATTATTCTTTCAGCAGATAATTTCCCATCAATTGATTCTAGAAACGGTTTAATTATATGTTTTTGTTCATTAAAGTTATCTGATTTGTAATTTTTAAGCAATTCTTCAATTAAAATTTCAAGTTCATCAATGGAAGAGGCAAATCTACCAAATTGATTTGGCAACAATGATTCGTAAGGGCTTGACTTATCTATTGGGTTATACCTTATAACCTCTTTCCTTGCAGTCCAAGCTTCTATTGCTGTTGTACACCCAGAATGAATTATTGCTGTTGCGCCTAAAACCCAATTTGCGACATTTCCCTCAAAAACAACTTCTACATTGTCCAATGATTTTACAGCACTTTCCCAAGTCAGATGATCTTCACTAGGATGAGGCCGCAATATAAAATTAATATTTGGGAATTTTATGCTAATTATTGCTAACATTTTTTTATATTCACAAAACATGTTTTCTTTATAATTGATTTCATTTATGATGAAAAGTCTATCCTTATTACTCAATGGACGACCATATCTTTTTATATGTCTATTTTCCAGTTGTTCAAGTGAATTTTCCTTATAATGCCTACTTCTGTTACCCCTTGAAAAATTCGTATTTATTAAGATATAGTTCCCAAACTTACTTTTTATTTTATTTACTTTTTTATCAAACAAAGATTGAAATTTAGGGAATAATATATCAAAACGAGGATGACCAACAGGTACGATGATTTTTTTTAATAAAGGATTTTCTTCCAAGAGTAGCTTTTTTTGAGTTTCCCCGTAAACAAAATTAATGTCTAGTTTTTCCGACTCTCCTTTTACAGTTATTCTTTTTTTAAATCTTTCAGGATTTACACATAGAAGTCCTTCGGGATGAAATCCTACATAAACATATTTTTTGCGCTCAGGACTATCGAATTTGTAGGGAAAAACCTGTTCCCAATGTTTATGCATATAAACCCCGCTACCTATGGTCCTCGCAAATTCTCTAATTTCACCTTTCTTTCCGATAGCAACGCTATAACCTCTCTTTAAAGATTCATATACTAAAAATAAATTACCATCAAGTTCTCGTGCAACTGTTTCAATTGGAAGATATAAAATTTTTTTCATAGGAATTATTCAGGCCACAATATCCTTTAGATATCCTAAAGCTTTTTCTTTTTCGTAATTTATTTTGGTTTTCAAATTATCACTCCATTCATCTGTTTTTATTGATAAAAGCTTTTTAATCGATTCATATGCCAAATCAGCTTCATTTATATTTAAAGAATACATATCAATCCCATCTAACATTTCTTTAATTAAAAAAGAAACTTTTGGAAGCCCACCAAATTCTGCCACCGGCACTAATCTTGACATACTTGCTGCTGCACCATGAAAACGACCTGTTATTGCTAATAATGAATCACTATATATATCCAATAAGTTAAGCGCCGACTTGCTATCTGGACAATAGGGAGAAACAACTATTCTCCCGGAACGCTTTATCCTTTCTGGTAACCATTTCATTAACCCGTATATTATGCCAAAATCACTATATATGTGAGGAGTCAATATTGTTCCGGTTTCTATATTATCATCCATTATCTTTTCAATAATATTTTTAACATTAACAAATAAGACATCTTTTTTTAACCCATTGAATCTTTCAATCCAAAGTTGTTCAGCAAGACTAAAAATAATATATTTCTTAAATGGCAAGCTTTTATGCCACTTCAATGTATTTGAAGGTAATGGACAAAACATGGCATTGTCGCATATTTTAACTATTTTTCTTTTTATATAATTACCATAAAGAGCGCTTAGTTGCTCCAAAGAACCATCATTCCGTACAGATATGGTGCAATTTTTTTTATTTGAAGCGGCTTTTAAAAACTTTCCGAAACGATTAATTAAATCTTCGGTAGTTTGCTTATAGATTTTAAATCCCTGTTCGTAAAAATTTAAATTACATTTTATTTTATCAAGAACTTTAGGCGTAAGAGAAATTGTCGCGCCGGTAGGTGATTCATTTATGAAGAGTTCGAAATTAGCGCCTCCACCAACAAAAACATCATCAAATTTATTTGCGTATTCTGCGAAATCTTCATCAAAATCCCAAGCATCATCATAATCGTAATTTTGATACGTTTTCCTTATCTCCAGCTGTGTAACTTCATAATTCTCTGATATAACCTCATCAAGTAAACTATAAAAGCCATAGTGATTGATTGCGTCTCCAGGATTCCCACAAAAACTTGCTACATGAAGAATTTTTCTTTTCAATGTAATTCTACCTTGATTTTGTATATTCAGAGTTTACAATATATATTAAGTCATATATCTCTCTTAACACACCATCTCCGCCTTTTCTTTGTAATATATATTGCGCGTGTTTTTTTGCTGAAGTCTCGGCATCCGAAGGTGCGACTGCTAAGCCGGCCATATGAAAGCACTCAATATCATTCAAATCATTCCCGACATATATTACTTCATTGGGATCTAAACCTTTCTCCTTCATCCACTTTCTAAACACAGTTGATTTGTTTTTTACTCCTGTCAAAGCTTGAATTCCAATTTTTTCTGCACGTTTTAAAACAACAGAGTTATGTTCCGTTGAGATTATTACAATCTCAATTTTTAATCTCTGAAATTCCTCTACAACGATGCTGTCAGATTTTGAACACACTACATGCTCTTTACCGTTTTCATCAGTATATACCTTGTTATCAGTTAATACACCATCAAAATCAAGGGCAATTCCTCTTATTTTTTCAAGGGGGGGAGAAGAAATAATTTTATTCGCAAGTAGAGGGAGCATTGCTCTAGCAATAAGTAAATCTTCTATTTCATCTATTTCTAAAACGCGGGATCTCTCTATTTCTACTATTTTAGTCTTGCCACAAAAGCGGGTTTTTTGTTTTTTAAAAACCTCAGGTTTCAATGCATAAATTGAACCTGCCTCTAAGTAATTCAAATCCATATCTTGTCTTCTTTTACGATTAGTTCCATCGTGATTAATTCCATCTACAAAACCTCTCTTGTTTTTACACCAAAGAAAGCCATGCCATTTGCAAGCAGCAAATGATGAATCGGCATTGTCACACAAAACAGCATTAATAACTTCTTCAATATCCCTACTCGTCACAAAAGGAGCCGTACATTGTAAAAGACCTAATACTCCAACATGTAAATTTATGCTCTTCAGATAATCAATAGCATGGTCAATCACTGCATCTGTACTACTTTCATCTAGAGCTAATTGCTTTGGACGTTCAATATATTTAACATTGTAATCTGTACAAACTTTCTTTATTTCTTCATCTTCGGTGCTAACATATACATCATTCACATTTTTGGCAGATTTAGCTTGCATTGCAGCAGAAATAACCAAGGGAGCACCCCATACATACTTAAGGTTCTTTCTTTTTATTCCTTTCGATCTACCACGCGCAGGGATAATTACTATATTTTGCATGTTTAGATATCCCCTCTATCCAAATACTCCATTTTTAACGGTTGTTCTTTTTTTATATCATTTTTAAGCTTACTTCCTAATATATCTTCCAACATATACGGAGAAAGCCCTTCACAAGGGCTCTTAAAATTCACATCCTTTTCCCCTATTATATGACCCTTTTTCAAGTTTCTTGAAGCCACTATCATTTTGCCCATTTTCCGGATTGGCTCTTTTTCTGAGTCAAATACTATTTTAACACCGTCTCCTAACTCTATTGGTATCAAACTTAGATCTCTCACAATCCTATAAAGCCCCATAGGTTCTAAAGAAAAAGCCTGATCGCTACCTTTCCAAGACCTGCTCAGAGTAAAATGCTTCTCGAAAACCCTAGCACCAAGCATGTAACCAAGTGTAGAAGGTAGAATACTTTGATGGTGATCTGATAATCCCACAACAATATCTGGAAATTCTTTTAGGTATGTTTGGATTACTTTCAAGTTCAATTCACTAGTTTTCGCTGGATAGCCAGCGGTACACTGCATAATACAAATATTTTTATTTATAGGCTTTATAGCATTGTAGGCTCTCTGCACATCTTTGAAACAAGCTCCGCCCGTAGAAATGAATACAGGTTTTCCACATTTCGCAATGTACTTAATTAATGGAATATTTGGTAAATCTCCTGAAGCAATTTTATGTGCAGATACATTAATCTCTTCTAAAAAGTCTACCGATTTAAAATCAAATGCTGTTGAAAGAAACACAAGCCCTTTACTCTCTGCAAAAGCTTTAAGCTCTAAGTACTCTTTCTTTCCAAATTCTAGGTATTCCCTATGTTTACCATATGTTGGAGCGTAAGCATTTTCACTAGTATAGGGTGAATTATACATTTCAGTTGTATAAAGATCTTTGTTAAATCTTTTTTGAAGTTTAACTGCACCAGCTCCAGCTTTAGCTGCTTCGGAAAACAAATCCTTACAAATTTCAATATCTCCCTGATGGTTGTGTCCTATTTCAGCAATTATAAAAGCCTTATCACCATTACGAGATATTTCCTTGCCATCAACTTTAAAACTTATCATCAAACCTTTTCTCCTTTCGCTTTTTAAAAATAATTAACAGTTTTTGCTCTTGCAATTACATACTCTGAGATTCCAATTCAGAAATTCGCCAGCTTAAAATATATTATTTAGCTACCATCTCTGCACAAGAAATATCCTTCCTGCGCCTCCATAGTCCTTATAATGTGCAAGAGTTATGTTTTTATTTTTCTCAAGCCATTCCCGCACTGCTTTAATTTCTCCTGCGTAAGGGTCCGCTCCAAAACTGAACCAGTCGTCAAAAACAATAAAAGTTCCGGTAGAAAGATACTCTGTTATGAAATTAAGAACAGGAACTGTCGACTCATACAGGTCGCAATCAATCCATACAACAGATACTCTTTCTATTTTTAATTTCTTTTTTAAATCAGCAGTTAGAACCTTATCAAAAAAACCTGGCATTATTGTTACCCGGTTCATATCAACTTTGTTCCTTTTTAGTATCTTTACAAATTTTTCACAGGAACAACTGTACTGCCCCGCATAGAAATGGTTATACTCAGCGTCTTTGCCTACAACTTCAGGTAAGCCCTCAAATGAATCAAAAGCATAGAATTTCATACTTGTAAACTTCATTTTTTTAGAATACCTGTACGCACCCACAAAGGCTCTACCTTGAAAAACACCAAATTCCAAATAATCCCCCATAGGTAATTTCCAGCTTTTAATAGCAGAGAATATTTTTTTTATGGCCTCTTCCTTTCTATTAATAGGGGAGTCAATCCCAATTGTTCTGTAAAAGTTAGTGAGCAACCAATTCCTCCGTCATTTTTACTTTCCTAATTTCCTCTAATAATTCACCCGTATCTTCAGCTTCATTTCCCTCCATTCTCATGTACCTTCTGCCGGTTTGCCAGTCTTCTGCTATTTCCATCAACTGACAGCAGGCGTATCGTATGCAGGATTCACGGTTAGGAAATATTCCTACTGCTTTAGCCCGTTTTTTAAGGATACTGTTTAATGTTCCTTCAATTAAATTCGTCGTACGAATCTTCCTCCAGTGATGCTCAGCAAAATCAAAATATGAGAGTGTTTCCTCAACGTGTCTGTTCAAAATCCTAGATACCGCCGGGTATCTGTTTCTGTATTCATCCGCAATCATTGAAGCAATTTTCAAAGCCATTTTTTTAGTCGGGGAATTATAAATCTGCTTTAAATAATTCCCGAGTACTTTCCTTTCTTTGTAAGGCACCTTTGAAAGTACATTTCTTTCAAAGTGAACCATGCATCTCTGATGAGGACTGCCTGCATATTCCTCATCAATAACTTTCACAAGTCCTGCGAGCTTGTCAGAAATTGTGAGACTGACTGTTTTAAGCCCCCGAGCTTTTAACTTTCTATGGTGCTCTCTCCAGGCTTCTTCACTTTCAGAGACAGCCATATCTACTCCAAGAATATCCCTGCGCCCTTCCGTATCTATCCCAATTGTAACGAGTAAAGGCATACTGACAACTTTCTT
>PWOK01000121.1 GCA_003557445.1 Halanaerobiaceae bacterium | reverse complement strand
TCCTTCCAGAGAATACTGGTTTCCACCCACCAGAAAATTGCCGAGGCACTGCTTAATGGTAAGGCTATCCGCTTCCAGGGAGGAGATTATCAGTTAGCCAGAGGTCAATACCGCTGCCGAAATTGTAATCAGAAATTCGAATTTCCTCCCCCTGGGCTTAAAAAAGAGGGCAAAAACAGTAATTTAAATTTGAAAAAAAATACCTGCCCCCATTGTGAAGATGAATCTTTGGAATTCCTGGATAATGACAGTTAAATATCTTTATTTATCTATTTTTTTATTGGCCAGCAATGTTTTTTTGTTTGATAAGAAACCAGCAAATATCCAGTAGTATAGCAATTTGTCAATCTATATTTTTTCTATATTTAAAAAACAAAAACCCCTGAATACTTAATTCAAGGGTTTCTCCAGAAAATAGACTATTATCTATCCCTTAATGACTGCAAATATTTTCTCCCTCTTCTAATTCTTCATTTAAATACAATTTTACCTTTTCATCAACATTACCAGTAACACCGGTAACAACTTTGATACCATTTTCATCAAATAAATTCTTAGCTCTCCCACCCATTCCACTGGCAATAACACAATCAACTCCCTTTTTCTTTAAAAAACGGGGTAAATAACCCGGTTTATGGCCAGGGTTGGATATTACCTTCTTACTTTTTATTTCTTCCCCCTCTACTGTATAAATAGTATATTCAGGACAACGGCCAAAATGCTGAGCAAACTGTTCCCCATTACTGGGAACTGCTATTTTTCCCATTAAAATAACCTCCTCTATTCTTATATATTTTGAAGAAATACAATTATTTATTCAATCCAGAATGTGCTGAATTAGTGGGATCAGATAATTCCTGTAATGTTCCCTTTTTAAATTCCTCCACTGCCTTTTTTACAGTTCCATCAGGAAGAGAGTATAACTGTAACTCAGCTGCCTTTAAACTTGCAAACCCTTTAGGACCAAAATTACCTGATATTACTCCCTTTACTCCTTGATCTGCAACTATCTGAGCGGCATTTATTCCCGCTCCACTGGCTGCATTACTGGCGGAATTTTCTATAACCCTAGTTTCCATATTTTCCAGATCTACAATTGTAAAATAGGGTGCCCGTCCAAAACGTGTATCAATTTTTGCATCAAGTCCCTGTTTACTACTACTGGTTGTAACTGCCAATTTCATTAAGATCAGCTCTCCTTATAATTTTTTTGTCTTTCTTTTCTAAAAAAGCACAAAAAACTAAGCCCAATTTTAAATGGACTTAGTAATAATTTTTATTCCCGGCTATTCTTGATTTCTTCCATTCTCTTTCTTATAGCTTCCAGTTCTTCCTTTATAGCTTTTTCAGTATTTTTAAGGTACTCAAGTTCTGTTTCAGAATTGTTTTCATAAGCAGGTGTTCCAGAAAAAGGTTGTTTCTGGTATGGTGAAGAATCAGGTGCCTGAACTTGTACATATGCAGCTCTACGACCAACCCCTCTTCTCCAGGCTCTTCCTCTTCCGGAAACAGAATTCAAATATCCAGGAACATTAAAACCAGCACAATAGCCAGCTGCTCTTCCTGTCATTGCTCCCCTTCCAACAGGTCCAGTTCCATCTCCACGTGGCATATTAATCAACCTCCTTTTTTTTAGTTTTTGTCATATGCTCATTATATATTATATAGTAGTTTTAATCATATGTCAATAACTTTTTTCTCCAGAATATACTTTATCACTCACCTTATTGTATATTTCTTCTATCTTCTTAGCGGCTGAACTTTCCGGGGCATATTCTATAATTGACTGTTGTTGCATCTGAGCCTCTGTGATTTTATCATCATAAGGGATTTCTCCCAGGTAACTTATGTTTTTTCCCTTTTCTACTTTTTCTTTTATTATTTGGGTCATTTTTTGATTGATATCAGCCTTATTTACCACAACTCCACTTTCAATATTAAAATGTTCAGTAACTTCTAATATTCTGTCTAAATCATGAACTCCTGATATGGTTGCTTCAGTTATTATTAATGCATATTCTGAACCAGTAAGAGAAGCAATAACCGGACAACCGGTACCCGGAGAACCATCTATTATAGCTTTGTCTAATTTTTTTTCAGTTGCTACCCTTGCTTCATTTTTTCGGGTCAGAGAAACCAGCCGGCCAGAATTTTCCTCTGCTATTCCCAGCCGGGCATGAGTCATAGGGCCAGACCTGGTTTCTGAAATAAACCATTCTCCATTAACTACTTCCACTAAATTAACAGCACTGTAATTACAGACAAGTTCACAAACCCCACAGCCTTCACAGGCAAAAGGATCAATCCTGTATTGTTTGTTACCATTTTCTTCGACTTCGTTAATAGCATTAAATCTACAGTATTCCCGACACTTGCCACATTGAACACAATTTCCCTGATTAATTTCAGCCTCATAACCCCCACTAAAATAACCACTTTCCTTTATTTCAGGCTGCAGAATTAGATGAAGGTCAGAAGCATCTACATCACAGTCAGAAATAACTTTGTCTTTAGCCAGTGAAACAAAACTGGCAGTGATTGAAGTTTTACCTGTACCACCTTTCCCACTAATAACAACCAGTTCTACAGGTTTATCTTCCTCTTTGGGACGAATAGTTACTGCTTTTTCTACTTTCTTTTTCTTTTTAAAAATAGGTTCTATTTCTTTTTTAACCTTTCTTTCCTGAGTTAATAATTCTTTAATTTTAAAAACTATTTCCTTAAATATTTTTTTATATTCAGGTAATACAGCTGTTACTAATTTTCCCTCTGAATATATTTCTGCTACTTTTCTATCATCAGGTATTTCTCCTATTAGCTCCAGTTCTGCTTTCTGACAGTATTTTTTTAAACTGCCATCTCTGTATTTAGCCCGGTTGACTACCAATACAGGCTCAATTCCCAGAGTTCGGCACATTTGCACCGATAATTTCAAATCATTAAGTCCAAATGGGGTTGGATCTGCAACCAGGATAACCAGATCACTTCCCATGACTGTTTCAACTGCTGAACAGGCAGTACCTGGTGGTGAATCCAGGATATTAAAATCATTCCTGGCATATTTTTTAACTTCTTTAATCAACCGGGGAGACATACCCCCTTCTCCACACTGAAGCAAGGCATAATGAATATCGATCCCTTCACTATTTCCATGAATTAAATCCCCAATCTTTCTTTCTTTTTCAATAATCGCCTCCTGAGGACAGACAAGACTACAGGCACCACATATATGGCATATCTCAGGAAAAATCATGGCCTTTTCCTTCATAACTGTTATAGCATTATAATTACAGGCTTCAGCACACCTGCCACAGCCAGTACATTTTTCTAAGTCCATTCTGGCAGGTGCCTTTATTTTAATTTTTTCTATTTCCTTTTTATTTAAATGCAAAAATAAATGACCATCAGGTTCTTCAACATCACAATCCAGATAAGAAACCTGATGATTCAAGCTGGCAAAAGTATAGGCCAGATTTGTAGAAATAAAAGTTTTACCGGTCCCCCCTTTGCCACTGGCTACAGTAATATTCATTATAATCTTCCTTTCTCCTTATTATTTTTTAGAATAAAAACCAAATCACCCACATCTACTCTCAATATTTCAGCCACCAGATCACATTTAGCCTTCAATAAAAAAAATATATCATCTTCTACATCAGATAATCCCTCCAGATTACCCTGACCTTTACTGATTCTGAGATCAGCTTTCCTAAATAATTTTTTAAACTCATTACTAGTTTTTTCCAGAATTAACCCCGGTGTTTTACAGCCACTGGAAATCAGATTACAGCTCCTGTCAATCCCCAATTCACATGCTTCTCGAACTGTAGCATCATTTAATACCGGTTCCTCTCTTACAGCATAGGTAAGATTTATATCATATTTATTTAACTCTTTGATCAGTAACCTATCAAAAACAGCTTCTCCGGCATTATCAGCTATAATTAAAACATTTTGACTTTTATCTATTCTCTCCTGGAATATTTTATAATCACTTCGGATAAAGCCATCGGCAAGTGCCTGTTTTATGTTTTCCCCCAGGTTGACCTTTAAATTTACTCCTGCATCCAGTGAATTTCCCATCCCTGACATGATTAAGGAATCAAGTAAGGGGTCATCTGATTCATCTATAACTTTTTCTATCTCAGGATAGTATGATAAAGCTGATTGAATATTATTATTCTTACAATCCTGATAAGGGTCTTCCTGGCCAGTTTTTTCTTTGATACTTTTCTGAATTCTGCCTACCACTTCAGGGGCCAGATCATTTTCAGTTATTTTGGGAATCATTCTGGCATACTCATTTACTATCTCACGTACCAACTCTTTATCATCTGTTGCCATCCTGCTACCCTCCAGAATTTGTCTAAAGATACAGGATAAACAATCCAGTTTTATATTCATTAATTTATTGCCCTCCCCATTGTTATCTCTGTTCTTAATTAACTCAGTATTTAAATATTTATTATTCTACCCACTCCTCCCTCTATAAATTGATCTGGATAGCGGATTTTAATTTCTTCTATTTTTTGAGTACAATGTGTTGAACATATTAATTTCAGACCTTCAAGTCTGCTATAATCAGAAAAACCATGTAATCCACCTATAATTCCATATAATTTACCAAATTGGGAAGCAGTATCCAGTATCTTACCAACCCCTGGATGGGAACAGCCTACAACAACCACTAATCCTTTTTCTGTCTTTAAAATTAGAGCCTGTTCTATGCCATCGAGTTCACCGCTAGAATAAATTTCCTGATGAATTTCTCCTGCATCCCTGATGCTTATGACATTATCATTATAACAAAATCTGTCAAAAAATGGAGGTGTTTTGTCTTTATTATCATCAAAGGAAGCCGGTACATAAACAATAACCTCATTTTTGACTTTATAAAGGTATGGTAATCCCCCTATATGATCCCAGTGGGGATGTGAAATAAATATTTCATCAATATTACCTTCATTAATTTTTAGTTTTTTCATATTTTCCATAAGTATTTTTGCCTGTCCACCAGTATCAAATAATATCCCTGGACTATTTTCTTTTTCAATTAAACAGGAAAATCCCCACTTTGATTTAAAATAATTATTATGTACATTATTATCATATAAAATGGTTATTTTCATTTTTTACTCCTTTCCTGTAGGTGTTTTGCTTATACTTTTTTGTGTAAAAATTATATCATTGTTTTAAACATATGTCAATAACTCGTCAAAGAACAAATTACAAAAACCCTAAAAATCAAGTTAAAAATATTATGGTATGGGAGAAAAAGAAAAGACCCCCTATCATAATTCTTTTATGATAGAGGGTTGGTCATTATTGAAGTTAAAAACAGGCTTAATTGTCTGTTGTTATCCTCATATTTATTTAAAATACCTGTATTGACTGGTTATCATTTAAATATAATTTTTATATTTTAAATTCCCGGGTCAAACTCTACCCCTCTTTCTTTTAATTCTTCAATTACTTCCATCATCTCAGAACCTTCACTTAAATCCAGATTATTGACCATTAATTCGATTTTATCCCCTTCACCAAAACCATCATTATTCAGAAGTGGTGTAATATCTTCTATAATATTACCACTTAATCTTAACATATTAAGATTTGTAAGTCTTTCAATAACACTAATATCTTTTATATTGTTTTGGCTTAAATTCAAATACTCCAGTTTTATCAGCTCTTCAAGAGCAGAAATATCTTCTATATTGTTACTGGATAATAGTAGTTCCTTTAGATTGGTTAAACCTTTAATTGCTGTTATATCTTCTATCTTGTTCTGCATTAAATACAAATACTCAAGGTTTTTCAGGTTTTCAAGAGGATCGATATTTTTTATTTTATTATCCCATAAAAATAAAAGTTCCAGTTCTACCAAACCTTCAATAGCTGATATATCTTCAATTTCATTTCCCGATACATCCAGTGCTGTTAAGTTATTTAATTTTTCAAGAGGTTTTAAATCATCAATATTATTACTCCCCAAACTCAGCCCCTCCAGTCCTGTTAATTCTTCAAGTGGAGTTATATCATCTATATTATTAATAAGCATTTTACTGTATTTTGCTGGTGATATATCTGTTATCTCAATTGCCCTGTAATCACAGGCATTTTCCCGGGCCAGACCCCATTCTCTTCACCTGCCCAGATAACTGGATTAAAAAAGAATATTATCTGACATATTGTTATAATAAGACTCCACAATAAATCTTTCCTTACTGCATGATTTAGTTAATGGGCAATGATGGCTTTTATTTCATGATTATTATATTGCTTTTTAATTTTTTCCGGTAATACAATAACAGGATTTAACAACCCCATAAGTAATGGCGTACTTATTTTATCTGAAACCATTAAAACAGGTTTCTTATTATTGTTAATCTGATTATTCACATTTAAATTACATAATATACTAATATATTAGTCAAGGTTTTTTATATCACTTTCACAAGTTCAGAATAAATTTTATTTTTTTATTTATGATTTTATATTGTAATAGTAAAACATTTATACTCCGGACTGATCTATCAAATGAAAAAATAATAATTTTTCATCTATTTAAATTTACAGAAAAAAAGAGATATATTACAATTTAATGGAATATACCTCTTTTGCGTTGCTTTTTATAAAATTTTAAAGTGATCTTAATCCTATTTCTTGTTCCTCTTCTTCTTCAAATATTTCTGATAATAATCCTGAATAATCCCAGATAACCCTATCATCCTTCCATTCAAAGGATTTAGAAAATTTACGGTCAAGATAATTTTCCAGTTCTATCAGGAGTAACTTCATATCTTTATTTAAATAAGTGCCTTCTATTAAAAAATCCTCAATATATATTGCTTCCAATAGATTCTGAAAAAAAATCATCTCATCAGAAAAAGGTTCTGGTTCACTATAATCATCTGTTAAAATTATATCTGAGAATGTATGTAATTTTAGAAATGGATGTTTCATATCAAAGTCAAAAAGTATATTATCATCTTCATAATTTAAAGCATATCTTAACTCATCAATACTTAACATCTCATTTATGTTAGGTCTAATTTCATATGTTTCATATAATACTACAGCCAGTTGATGTGCCATAAATGGGTCTAGCCCTAATTTAAATTCAGTTATTTCATAATCAACACTGAAATCGGAAAAATAAACCGGATCTAAATGAAATCTAATAAAGTCTTCCCGATTAATTCTTTGTGTAGTTGTTGAACTTTTAATAGAAAACTCTTCCAGAAAAAAATGTATACTCAAAAGCATATCATCTACTTTAAGATTTGAAATAATATCTTTCTCTTCTTCATAAAAATTGAAACTTAATTCTCCCATGTTTAATGCAAAAATTGGTTCTGTGTTAATTATTAAATCTTTAATGAAAAAATTAAAATCGGGATTAATTATAGCTTCAAAACTTTTTTCTGCAGTCTCCAGAAGATTTTCCATATCCGGCTGTAAAATTTCAACTTCATTATAGCTTTTACTCTCTTCCATTTCAAAAATATCATTATTAAAATCAAAAGAGTTAAAATCCATTTTATCCGGATCTAATTTACCACTATAATCAAAGCCAATCTGACCCAGGTATACATTTTGATTAAAGTCTAAGTCTACCAATATATCATCTACAATAAGTTTAGATTTATAAAAATTGCTTTCTTTTTCATAATCCATTTCAAATGCAAAAGAATTTATAGTAAAATCAAATTCATTTTCAATATCCACATCTAAATTACTTACAGTAATATTAAAAAATTGATCATATTCCAGCATCTTTCTGTAAATAGTATTAAGTACTTCCAGGTTGTTTTCTTGATCAAATTTCTGATCAATATCTGTAAAATATTTTTCCAGATCACTAACAATTACCCCTTCATATGCTACCTTTATTTCTTCAATAAATAAATCTATACCCTCATTTTTATCTTTTATTTCAATTCCCTTAAACTTTAATAAGGTATCAAGATGTTTTCCGGTTTTTAATTCAAAATTATCATAATATAATTCTTCACCCTGAAAAACAACTTCAGAGATATTATAAATTGCATCTTCATCTTCCATTGTTAATTCTTTTAATACTACTGAATTATCTTCAGGATAAACATCAATAGAAGTATAGATTATATTTCTTTCTTCCAGTAATTCTTCAACTTGTGCTTCAATTTCAGCTGTCTTTTCATAACCTATTATTTTTACAGCAGTGACCATAATCATTAAAATCAAAAACAGACTGAGTATTAAAACCTTTTTCCCTTTAAATAATAACAATTTGATCCCCCTTTTTGAAAGTTAGCAAAATCTTTCATATTTATATAGTTATACATAAATAATTTTTCCCCTTTTTATTTTTATATTTTATTGTATGTTTTAAATATGAAGTTAGTGCAAATACAAAAAAAATCCGACAAAAACCGGGGGGTGCCTGGCACCTGTCGGTATTTGTCGAATCAGTCAACTGCCTACTTTACAAATATTTTAAAGTGATTTTAATCTCATTATTACTTCCTCTTCTTCTTCAAATATTTCTGGTAAAAAACCTGAATAATCCCAGATAACCCTATCATCCTTCCATTCAAAGGATTTAGAGAATTTGCGATCAAGATATTTTTCCAGTTCTATCAGGAGTAACTTCATATCTTCATTTAAATAAGTTCCCTCTATTAAAAACTCTTCAATATATATTGCTTCCAATAGATTCTGAAAAAAAGTCATTTCATCAGAAAAAGGTTCTGGTTCACTATAATCATCGGTTATAATTATATCTAAGAATGTATGTAATTTAAGAGATTGATTTTTCATATCAAAACCAAAAAGTATATTATCATCTTCATAATTTAGAACATATTTTAACTCATCAATACTTAATATCTCATTTATGTCAGGTCTAATTTCATATGTTTTATATAATGCTACAGCCATTTCATTTTCTATTAATGGTTTCAGCCCAAAATTAAATTCCTTTATTTCATAATAAAGACTGAAATCAGAAAAATAAACCGGATCTAAATGAAATCTAATAAAATCTTCCCGATTAATTCTTTGTGT
>PWOK01000052.1 GCA_003557445.1 Halanaerobiaceae bacterium | reverse complement strand
TGATATCATAGAAAAAGCCTGTAATGATCCAGAAAACATATATATTGTCTGTCTTGATGAAATGAATCTTGCCCGTGTAGAATATTATTTCAGTGATATCTTAAGTAAAATGGAAACAAGAAAATATAAAGGAGATCAAATAAAAACAAATCCTCTATTAACTAAAAATGATTTTAGTGAAGATGATCCATTAAAAGAAAAATATTCAGAACTGATTATTCCCGATAACCTCTATATAACGGGAACAGTAAACATGGATGAAACAACCCATCCTTTCAGTAAAAAAGTACTGGATCGTGCTAATACAATCGAATTTTCAGAAATAAATCTTTCAGCCTATCAAGATAATTTAAACTTGGAAAAAACAGAAAATATATCTTCAGAAACAAATAATTCATTCCTGAAAACAGAATACCTTACTTTAAAAGAATGCCTTGCTGAAGAAAAAAACAAACAAATTGTTGAAAACACAGTAAAAGTACTGGAAGAAATAAATGAAATCCTTAAAAAAGCTGATTTACAGGTAGGTTACCGCATAAGAGATGAAATCTGTTTTTATATGATACATAATCACAGATATCAGTTAATGGAGAATAATACAGCTCTTGATTTTCAGATAATGCAGAAAATACTACCCCTAATACAGGGTAGTTCACAATTAATAAAAACTGTTATAGTAGAATTATTTAAAATGGCTGTAGATGAAAATAATTTTGACCAAAACAGACATAATCCACAGGATATTGTAAAAAGAAAAAAAGAAAATGACAGCTTAAAATATTCCCGGACAGCAGAAAAACTGGCTTACATGTATAACAGAATGGAAATTGACGGGTTTACCGCTTACTGGTTGTAATATCTATTTATAAATAACTGGAGGAATAAACATGATCAAAAAAAACATAGAAACTAAAAACACACATATAATCAAACTGGAAAATGGTCAGGATCTTCTTAAAGATCTGGAAAAACAATTAATAAAAGAAGGTATTAAAGATGGAATAATAATTAATGGTATAGGTTCTACAACCTCCTACCATATTCATGTAGTTAAATCCTGTAACCTGCCACCTGGTAATGTATATTTTAAAAAAGATGTTCCCTTTGATGTGGTTAATATGCAGGGATATATTATGGATGGGGAAGTACATGCCCACATATCTTTCGCAGATGCTGAAGATGGTTCTCAGTTTGGAGGACATCTGGAACCTGGCTGTAAGGTTCTTACCTTCTGTATAATCACCATAATAGAAACCGAACCTACCGGTAAACTTGATACATTTGAAATAAAATAACTATATATTTCTGAGGTGTTATTGTGAAAAACACTGCTGATCTGATAAATATAATAACAGATAAATTTGAACTCAACATAAAAGGTCAACCATGTCATCCTCAGGTAACTAATATATTAAAAACAAAAGAAAACAAACCCCGGGCCAGACTTCAGGTCAACAGCTATCAGGATTGTCAGATACAGCAAATATCTCATTATGTTCCTGAAAAGAAAATGGTCAAAAAAGACTTTACTGGAACACAAACCTGTGAACTACCTGTTGTTCCTTTTTTCTTCGAAGAACAGGACTATCAGATAACTATTATTGCCAGAAATGAAAAAGATGCTTTGGAGTTTTATCACGATAATCCCCTGATCAGAAAAGAAATAACACCTTTACCGGGAAAAAACAATATTCTAACCGGAAGTATTAACTTTAAAAGTGATATTGGCTATTCCTGACTGGAAATAAGGATAAATGATAAACCATTATTAGAATTAACAATAGAAGTTTTCCCCTCCAAAATTGACTATCAGAATGACTATTATCAGCTCTTAAAAGAAGTAAACGAAGAAATATATAACCTGTCCTATGATTTTTTACGTCGTACCTTTCAATCAATGAAATTAAGAGAAGATGATCGTGAAAAAGCAGATCCTGCTGAATTTTTCACTATATTAACCACCATCATGAACAAATTTCAAAAAGCTTTTAGAAGGATAGAAAAATTACCACATAACCAATTTCAAAAAGAAAGCAGGGTTCTGCCTGCAGGAAGAGTTAAAAATATAAACAGGCAGAGTATTAAATGGTTGAGAAAAAACAGCCATTTTTATGATAAAACAACAGAGATTCCTTACAAAATGCTTAATATAGAGAAAAAAATCAGTCATGATACCTTTGAAAACAGATTTGTCCGCTGGATAATAGAACAACTAAAAAAGAAATTAACACTGTTTAAAGAAAAATACATCAAGGTTTATGGAGATGATAATAATCAGATTGTTATCCAGGAAATCAAAAACATACAGCGTAAATTTGACTATATGCTGGAACATACTTTTCTCAAGCAGGTTGGAGAGATTCATAAACTTGATTCTCTTTCTCTAGTACTGCAGATGGCTCCAGGTTACAGAGAATTATATAAATACTATCTTATTCTAAGAAAGGGGTTATCCCTAAAAGGGGAATTTTATAATCTTTCAATGAAAAAACTGTGGCAGCTTTATGAATACTGGTGCTTTCTCAAATTGAATCGTATACTGGCAGATGAATATAATTTAATACAGCAAAATTTTGTAGTGATTGATGATACAGGAATTAATGTCAGTCTGGAAAAATCAACTGAAGCAGAGGTTAAATTTAAAAATCCCCGAACAGATGAAGAATTTTCACTATTATATAACACAGTTCAGGGAGAAGGAATAACTACCAAACAGAGACCGGATAATGTTCTTTCTCTGACAAAAGAAAATTCAGAAGTAGAATATAAGTTTATATTTGATGCCAAATATAGGGTTAATATGGATAGCGACCAGGGTATTCCCGGGCCAGAAGAATCAACCATTAATACCATGCATCGTTACCGGGATGCAGTGGTTTATAATAGTCAGAATAAAAAAGATTATAAAAGAACAGTTGTCGGTGCTCTTGTACTTTTCCCCTGTAAACAACAGGATAAATTCAAAAAACATCCTTTTTATAAAAGTATTGAAAAGGTTAATGTAGGGGCCTTCCCCTTTCTCCCCGGAGTAACTGATCTTGTATCTCAGTTTTTGAAAAATGTAGTTGAGGAAAGCTTTTTCAGTGGTTATGAAAGGAATATATTGCCCCGGGGAACAAAAAGATATAATAAAAAAACAGAATTCAAACAAAATGTACTGGTGGGATCACTATCAGATAAAAAACAGCTGGATTTTATACTGATAGAAAATATATATCATATACCCTGTGAAGAAATAAGATTACAGGATTATAATCTTGAATATGTAACTATCTATCAAAGCAAAGAAAAATTTGCAGAAGAATGTGGTATCAGGCATATCTGGCAGATAGATAGAATAGATTTAAAAAAAAGAAAAGAAATTCCTTTTAAAAATAAGAGTTCTGATGAACCATATTATATTTTCTATTTGAAAAACCATCAAATATTAAAACAACCTGTTTTACCGGAGAATTATGGTGTCAGTGGCAGCCATATTTTCACCAACTATATGTTATTAAAACAGGCCAGAACCCTGCCTGACCTGCATATCAAAACAAGAGAACAGTGGAGAGTATGGCTGGAATGTAAAAGATTAAGAAAAGAAATAAAGGTACTTGTTGAAGGTAATAGACTGAACAAAAAAACCTCAATAAAAGGTTTTTCAGTTGCAGGGATAAAGGTGGAAGTAAAAGATAAAGATATTTTAATTAAAAGAAATAATCGGGTTGAAGAAAAATCAATATATGATTTTGTACATAATTTAAGAGGGGTTTTTAAAGATCTGATGATAGAGTTATGATATTACACTTCACAATCCAGTAAAAAATTTTGACTAATTACTTAGTTTTACATATAATGAATTTATGACTAATAAAGCATTAATACGATATTAATTAATAGGAATTAAAAAGAAAGAGGTTCACATCTAGTTAACAAATAAATGAACCAAAAAGTTTTTCTTAATATAAGATGGGAGGAGAACTATTATGAGATTTAAAAAAATCATTTTTAGTTTTCTAATTGTTATTTTTGTTTTTGTGATTATTATTTTTCAATTTATCAGAAGTGAAACTACCTCTCAAGAAGAATTTGTTATTCAAGATCCAAATTTAATTGAAATTGTTGAAGACAAATTAGATAAATCAGTAATTGAAATAACCAATGATGACCTTGAAGATATTAAAGAATTAGAAGGTATTAAAAGATACATAAAAAAACTAGAAGGGATAGAAAATATTTCAAATTTAGAAAAATTGATTTTAAGGTTTAATGAAATAGAAGATATAACACCATTAAAAAACTTAACTCACTTAAAAGAACTTGAATTACGAGGAAATTTAATAACTGATATTTCTCCTTTAATAGAAATGACTTCTATAGAGAAATTAAATCTACAATCTAATGAAATAGAAGACATAACATCATTAAAAAAGTTAAGCAAATTAAAACATTTAAATATTAGTTACAATAATATTCAAGATATTTCACCTATTTCTAACTTAAAACAATTAAATTATTTAAATTTGCATGGTAATTTTCATTTGAAAAATATAAATGAATTAGAGAATTTGATAAATTTAAAAATATTAAATCTTAATTCAACCGGACTTAAAAATATCGAACCTCTTTCTCAATTAGCAAATCTAGAAAAACTATATCTTGATGGAAGTTCTAATCGAATAGAAGATATAAAACCACTTTCAAATTTAATTAATTTAAAAGTTTTAGATATAGGGGGTACTCTTGGTTTAAGAAAAATAAACTTAGATCATATTTCAAACTTAACTAAACTGGAAAGGCTTGATATTTCAGGAAGAAATATAGAAGATCTAACTCCATTACAAGAAATGGTGGATTTAAAGGTTTTAGCTGCAGGAGAAAATAATATTAAAAGCCTTGAACCTTTAGTTGGTTTAAAAAAATTACGTTCTCTTTTTGTTAATAACAATAAAATAGAAGGAATAAAACCATTAATATATTTAGAATCTTTAACTACATTATCCATTGCTGATAATAATATAAAAGACTTTGAACACTTATCAGGAATTGATAATTTAATAAGTGTATCAATTAAGGGAAATCCAATAAGCAAATTAGAAAAAGAATTAATAATTACAACATTAAAATCTAAGAATATAAAAGTTTATTATTAAGGATTTCTTTGAAGAAATAAAAGAGTATTTAAAGAGGTATTTATACTAATTAATCAAAGTAAAAGAAGGGGAGATTCTTTTGAAAAAGACAAAAATCACTCCAGAGGAACTGGTAAAAGAATATGGGGAATTAATATCATCATTATGTTACAGAATGATAAGTGATAAGTTTATTGCTGAAGAGGCTGCTCAGGAAGTCTGGTATGAAATAATAAAAAGCCTTGATACTTTTAAAGGAGAAGCAGATATTTCTACCTGGATATACACAATAGCCAACAGGGTAATAAAAAATTATGCCTGTAATGAAAAGCTATATGATACCGGTTTTTTAAAATTTTGTTTTGATGGACCTGATGTAAGAATACCGGATGAAGTGGATTATGATAAAAAACTGTGGATAAAAGAAATGTGTGATAGATGCCTGACAGCAATATTACAGTGTTTAAACCTGGAAAAAAGACTGGCATACATACTCAGGGATGGTGCTCAATTACCCTATAAAACAATTGCTAAGATTATGGATAAAAAAGAAGCAACAGTTAGAAAAATAGTATCCCGGGCCAGAAAAAAACTAAAAAACTTTTTAAATAATCAATGTACACTTTATAATCCTGAAGGTGATTGTAATTGCCGTATAAAAAAATTGGTTGAAGATATAAATCTGGCTGAGGAATATGAAAAAATAGATAAAATAATTGATAAAGCAAGTTTTTATGCTAAATCAGATAAAATATTGCCTGGAAAAAATTACTGGAAAAAATTTTTATAAAATTATTTCAGTAAACCTATATATATTTTAAACAGGAAAAAAAAGGAGTATTTCTATATGAACATGAATAATATAAATATAAAAATTATAAATTATAATTCAAAAGAATATAAAAATGAATTAAAACTTAGAAATAAAATATTAAGGAAACCCCTTGGATTAAGTATTTATGATGAAAATTTAGAAAATGAGAAAAACGATATTCATATAGGTGCTTTTCTTGATGGTCAATTAGTTGGTACTGTACTATTAAAAAAATTAAATCATAATCAACTTAAAATGAGACAGCTTGCTGTCAAAGAATCTCTACAGGGGAATAAAATAGGTACCGGTCTGGTTAAATATGCAGAAAACTATGCTCATAAGAAAGGCTATAATAAAATTGTTCTCAATGCCCGTAAAACAGTAGTAGATTTTTATCTAAAATTGGGATACATAAAAAAAGGAAATCAATTCACAGAAGTTACAATACCTCATTTTAAGATGGAAAAACATTTTTAACTTTATCTAAGGAGCTGTTAAACCTGGGCAGCCTGTGAACACTTTTTATATATTGGCAAGAAAATATAAAATTTGATACTGGTAAATGGGGGAGGATGTTCAAATGAAAGGGAAATATCTTTTCAGTTCATTTTTTACAATTGCAATCATGGTTAGTTTTGTTTTTTTTGTTTTATTGTTGGTTGCCTTTTCACTGGATATTATAAATATTCAAATATTGATAATTTTAACTATTATAATTAATTTTATTGTCTGGCTTGTTAATCCATTAATAATGGACTTTACACAGAGAATTTTTTACAATCTTAAAGTGGTTAGTTTTAATGAGTTTCTGAGAGATTATCCACACCTGGGAGAATTTTTAAAGGAAATATGTAGTGAACACAAAATCAAAATACCTGCTTTGAGAATTATCAGGGATAATAATCCAACTGCTTACTGTTATGGTTCATATCCCAATAATTCCCGGGTTGTTTTCAGTGAGGGTATTTTTAAGTATCTTGACCTTGAAGAGCAAAAGGCTGTACTCGCCCATGAAATGGGTCATATTATCAATAAAGACTTTATAATTATGTCAGTTGCCAATACCCTGTTACAGATACTTTACGAAATTTATTACTTTATAATGCGCAGAAGCAGGAGAAGAAACAGTGGCAGTAGTTCCAGTAAATCATCAGGAAATAATTTGTTTATAATAGCTGTTGTTTCTTATATCTTTTGGTATATTGGTACCTATTTAATATTATATTTATCTCGTACCAGAGAATATCTTGCTGATAGGTTCTCAGCAGATAAAACAGGAAATCCTGATGCCCTGTCTGATGCTTTAATAAAGATTGCCTATGGTATTGCTGCAGAGGAAGAAAGTGAAGAAACTGAACACCTGCTGCACGCAACAAGGTCAATGGGAATTTTTGATTTCAAATCAGCACATGGGATTGGGAAAGCTTTTTCCCGGGTTAAAGATACAAGTATTAAAAATACTAATAGTATTATTAATATGTTTCTTTTTGATATTTACAGCCCCTGGGCCTTTTTTGCAGAAATTAAATCCTCACACCCTCTTATAGGTAAAAGGGTAAAGATGATGTCAAAGCTGGCCAAAAAAAGAAATTATAAAAGTAAATATGACTGGGATGAAGTCAGGTATAGAGGTGGACAGCTTGATCATACCAGACTGAAAAAAGGATTTTTATCAGGTTTATTTATATCTTATTTGCCATCAATTACAATTGTTGGAGGGTTATTGATGCTTGTTGTTTACGGAACAAATTATTATCCTCTTGTTTTGACTTATGTAGGCCTGGCCCAGTTGATAAAAGGGATATATTCCTTTCAACTAAAAAGTTCAGGACCGGAAAAGACAGATGTTTTTCACCTGATGCAGGATCCTTATTTAAATCCTGTAAAAGGTAAATATGTTTCAATGGATGGAAAAATCATTGGTAAGGGTGAAGCAGGAAATTATTTTGATCAAAATTTAAAAATGCAGGATGATAGTGGAGGACTGGTATATTTGAATTATAAGGCAATAGTTCCTGGTATCGGAGATTTAATATTTGCCTTTACTACAGCCAGACAGCTGATAGGAAGAGGAGTTAAAACTGTGGGCTGGTTTCGCAGAAGTTCCTATACAGTTCTTGATTTGCATTTTATGGAAGATGGAGTTAAAAAAATTCAAAGCTATACCCGCTTCTGGCGTTTGATAACCGGTGGTTTATTATTATTGGTTGGTCTGGTATTTATGTATTTTTTGCCTGGTTAACATTTATGTAACTTCCTCCCTGAAGAAAGGAAGGAAGTTGTCAAAATTTATTTAAACATTTATTTTATTAATAAAAACCAGGAGTTCCCAATAGAAGCAGGATTAAGATTAAAAAGATTACAAAAGAACCATCATGATGTCCATAACCACCCATTTATAACACCTCCTTAATAAATATCAAATTTGCATATTTACTATTTTTTAAAATTTAGCTTTACATTATAATTTTATTCAAAAAACTTATAAATGTGATTAAAATCATTCAAAAATTGCTTGAAGATCATTTGGATTGAAAAAAATTTATGACATTCACAGCTTTATATAGAGGTTTTAAATTATCTTTATTGAATATATTATAGAATAAAAACAAGGGGGTTAAATAAATGAATAAGGTTAATTTCTTAATTTTTGGTATTATTATAATTTTGATTGGTTTTACAATATCAGTTAATGCCGAAGCAGAAAGACCTATGTTAACAGGGGAAATAGTTGATGGAATTGTAGGTAATGCTATGGATGGTTATCTTCAGTTTCCCGATATAGAAGAACTGGATGTTACGGGAAATCAATTAACTTTAGAGGTATGGGTAAAACCAAGAGAAGCAGGAGGACATCAACCCTTTATTACTAAAGGAGATTCTCAATTTGCCCTAAAAACATCAGGTAGTAATATTGAGTTCTTCATTTATGATATTGAGAAAGAAAATCAACGATGGGATGGAGATTACTGGGTTGTCCTTGAATATCCAATTCCAGATGATTGGTATGATAACTGGCAGCATTTAGCCGGTGTTTATGATGGAAGTTCAATGAAATTATATTTAAATTGTAGTTATATTACTTCCATCCGAGTTCATTCTATGCAAGGTATAGGTTGGAACAGGCCTCTGGTGACAGCGCCCAAAACCTCCCCTTCTTTCAGAAATAAATACTATATCTCCATCAGGTAACCAGACAGGGTCAAAATCATTAT
>PWOK01000179.1 GCA_003557445.1 Halanaerobiaceae bacterium | reverse complement strand
TCTTCTATGGTTTTTAATCCAGCACCTTCATCAACAGGTAAACCAATAACTGGAGTTGCCAGTGGATATCTATCAGTATTTAGTATTTCAGGTAATTTGGCTTTTTCTTCCTCTTCATTTCCATCAAGACAGAATACAAAACTTCTATTAGCAATAAAATAATCATACATTATGGGAAATTGATCTTCTTCCTGTCCACCAAAAGCAGTATAAGAATGTTGTCCTACAAATTCCCGTGTTGTTTCTTCGGTAAAATAATTTTCCAGTGACCAGTCAAAGGCTTCAATATTGTTTTTTAAACCTCTCACATTTTCTAATTCTACAAAGTTAAAACCTTCCCTTTCAATATATTTATCTATTGCTGGTGAAACAGGTATGGCATCTTCCTGACCACAGGCTGTAATAGCAGCCATTACTGCTCCATCACATACATCAGTAGATAATTCAGGTGAAAGCACTTTACCTTTAATATGTTTATAATAATTTTTAAGCAGATAAGAAAGAACATGATATTTTTTATCTTCAGATAAGTCTACATAAATATAATCCACAGGAAAAAACCCATCCGTTTCCAGCTGTTGTAAATCAGTCTGTGGTGGATTCCAGAAATGTTCATTGGGATAATTTACAAAATAAATTTTTTCCTTGGCTACCCTGTTTACCAGCCCCTGGATAACAGTTGCAACCATTAAAGCTTCTTTTGCCTCCCAGGTTTCATAAGATTTGTCTTCCTTAACATCAACTACAATAATTTTTTCACATGGTGTTGACGTTTTAGGTAATAGATATTTAAAATTTGACATTATGACCACTCCCTGTATATTTTATTAATTCCAGTTAATCTTAACAGTATGTATTTCATAAGGATTGAATTTTAATTTAATTCTTTCATTATTAACATCCAGTTCTTTTATTGTTTTTTCCATTAAATTTGTTAATTCCACCCTCTTAATTTTTGAATTTGGTAATTTTAATTCAATATCTGAATTTGTTTCTCTTCCATAACAGTCATACATTCTAATAAATTACCAAACTGAATATCACAGGTAACCTCATTTTTCACCGGGTTCAATTTTCTTTTTTTCTCCAGTTTTTCGGTTTTCATAGGTTACTGGTTCTCTGGTAATTTTGACTGTTGCAGAAAGTTCAGCTATTTTATTATATATAGATTTCTTTATTTCATTCTGGACAGGATTTAATATATTGTTTTGTTTTTTTCTTATGATAGGGCATTCAAATCACTCCACAATTACTTTTATAGACATTCTCTAATATAGGGTTTATTAATCTCCCATAATTCATCCAGTAGTTTTTGAGCAGCATCAGTACAGTTAACAACTGGATCGGCCAGTAATGCCTGATATGCAAGTTTTTTTGAAGCATTTACAGCTGCATCTACTGCCAGCTGTTGCACTCCTGCCTGCATTTTTAATAAATTGGCTATACCTGCTGGTAATTTTCCTATTTTAAATGGTGTAATTTGACCATTATGAATACTTAAAGGTACCTCTACTGCCAGGTCTGCTGGTAAATTTTCTATATATTTACTGTCATTATATACAATACCGGATTCAATCCATTTATCTTTTTCATACAAAATTGCAGTAATAACTTCAATAGCTTTTTCTCCTGATGGTTTGATCCATTTATCCACTAATTTATCATTATCAAGCCTGTCATGAATTTCAGCAATTATTTTATCACGGTGTTCTTCTGCTGCATCAAAATCATATCCCTCTTCTCCACCTTCCCATCCATATGGCAAATATTCTCCAATATGATCATCACTACAGGAAGGGAAATATCCATAGGCTCTGAATAATTTTCTTGAAAGGGGCATAAATGAAGGATCATATTCCTTATCCTTTTCTCTTAACAGAGGATATATATCTTCATTTGTTCCTTTTTTTCTTAATTTTAGAAACCACTGGAAATGATTAATACCGGCAGCAAACACCTCTATTTCTTCTTCCTTTAAACCTGTCATTTTATGAATTATATTTCTGCCCATAAATACTCCATGGCAAAGTCCCAGGCATTTTATATCAGTATAGCGTCCCAGTGCCAATATATTTCTGCTTTCCGGATTGGAGAAATTCAAAAAATAAGCATCTGGACATAAAGCCTCCATATCTCTAACAATATCCATTATTATGGGAATAGTCCTCATGGTAAAAAACAGGCCACCAGGACCTCCATTTTCACCAAGTGTCTGTCTAATACCATATTTATTGGGAATCTGGAAATCTTTTTTCCATAATTCATTGCGTTTAATGGCAATACTGTTAATTACAAATTTTGCACCGGGAAGGGCTTCTTTTCTTTTTCTAGTTTTCTTTATTGTTAGTCCTGATTCAGATTCTTCATTCATTTTAACAGCCAGGTTATACATTCTATCAAGATTTTCCTGATCAATATCTACCAGCCATAAAGTACTTCCATTTAAATCATCAGTATAAAAAATATCGCCTAAAAGATTCAATCCAAAATCTGCACTTCCAGCTCCTATATAAACAATTTTTGTTTTTCTCATAAATAAATTTCACTCCTTCAAAATAAAACCTTATCTTTATCTTAATCCCATAATTTATTAGTTCTTAAAGTTGAGAAAAATTCTTCTCTCATAAATTTAAAATCACTTCCCTCTTCAGGTATAGATAAAATATCATAATTATCATCTGTTACTATTTCACCATTAATTGGCTCATTTTCTACTAAGTATTTATTAACATCATTAAAACACCTATTATCATAAAGCCAGGTTATCCAGGCTCCATCTCCCAGTTGATTGGCTATACCCAGGTCTTTTCTCATAAATTTTTTCATAAAATTACAGACTTCATTATCAGGTAAACTGTCAAATTCTTTTGCCGGTAAAACTTCTCCTTTAGGCCAGAAATAGTTTCTTCCCCAGAGGCCAAATTTTAACTGTTTACAAACAACATAACAGGCCCACTGATCCTTATCATTATATCCAGAAGTAATACCGAAAACAACCATATTCTCGGCAATATCTGGCTCGGTCAAATAGGCATTGGCCACTGTGGTAAATGGTCCTCCAATATAAACTATTAATGGTTTTTCAGGGCTTGCTTTACGGGCTTCTTCTACAATTAAATCACTGCCTGGAGTTCTAACAATTTTAGTATCTTCAATTTTACCACTTTCAGGTTTGATTAACCTCTCTCCAGCACCTATAGTTAAATCAGGAATGTTTTTGAGACCACTATTTCGTGCCATTTCAATACTTTTTTTCCCATCTTCTATTGATTGTTTAAGTTTATATGTATAGGGTTCTCCAGGCCCTGGCCACATATCCCGGGAAGCAATAATTCCTCTAAGGTCAGCCTCACCCATACTGGCTTTAGCGTAAATATAAAAATTATCAACTATATCCAGAAACCAGTCATTATCATAAAGAATAGGACAATCCGGACTCACATTTTTAATTGTTAATTTTCCATTCTCTATTTTATAATCATTAATTTTAGTTTTTTCCATTTATATTACCCCTTTTAAATATATTTTTTTCTTTAAATTATATTTAGACTAAACCCATTTTTTGCAGATTTTCAAAACTTATTTTTACACTTTCCAATGCCGGTCTTTTACATTGATCCTGTTCAACAATCAACCATTCTGCCCCGCCTGACATTGCTGTTTTTGCTATTTCTTTGATATCCATTATTCCTTCTCCGATTTCAGCAAATTCTTTATCTCCATTTTCATTTATAATCATATCTTTTAAATGAATTAAAGGAGTTCTACCTTTATACTTTTTTACTTAGTTTACTGGATCTATACCTGCATATTTTACCCAGTAGGTATCAATTTCTGACTGTAAATAATCTTTACTTGAATTATCATAAATAATGTCAAGTCCAATTTTACCATCAAATTTATCTAATTCCCAGTAATGATTATGATAACATAATATAATTCCTTCTTCCTGGCATTTTTCGCCTAAATCATTAAATAATTTAGCTATTTCAATAAATTCATCATAACTGTCATATTTTTTATAAGGTATTACCAGATATTTGTTTTCAATAATTTTATTATATTCAATAACCTTTTCCATTTCATTTTCCAGTTGTTCAATTCCAACATGGCTTCCTGCAGCTTTAAGATTCAATCTATCCAGCAGGTTTTTTAATTCATCAGCTTTCAGACCACCATAACCGGCAAATTCTACTCCACTATAACCAATAGAAGCAATTTTCTCCAGAGTTCCCTGAAAATCTTTTCCTAGTTCCTCACGGACAGTAAATAACTGTAACCCTATCCTGGCTGACATAATATCAACTCCTGTTTAAAAATTATAAATTATATTATAATACCCCTATTATAAAACTCAATTTAAAATCTAATTTTATTAATAGGGGCATTTTATGTTCGGATTATACCATTATAAACTCTAATTTGCAACCGATATTTAAAAATATTTTATTATTATTCTCTTATTTCAAAAGCTCTAAATTCCCATGGTTTTAATTCTAATTTAGCTTTACCATCAATAACGGGTATCCTTTTAGAATCAAGTCTATCAAACAGTACTCCACAGGGTACAGGTATTTCTAAACTGGCCCTGACCTTTTCATCTGTAACATTACCAACAGTAATTACATAACTCTCTTTACCAAATAATTCTGCTATACAGTTTTCACTTCCAATACTTTTAACAGATATATCATTATCACATATCTCAGGAAACATATCATAATACCTGCGGGTTTTTAAACTCATTTCTTTCATTTCATTTCTGTCTGGATTATGACAATATATCCTGTGACCGGTAACAAAATTCCAGATATGTAATTTTTGTATGGGGACAGGTGCTCTTTTACTGGACCAGCTTTCATAGGCCCTCATATTGGGGTGTAGAAATCTTACAAATGGTATATCAAAGTTATACTTATTCCACATATGACTGTGAGTAATAAAACCATCAACTGATTCTCTGGGCATATCTCCACAGCCTTCTGCAAAAATAATTGTTTCAGGATTTATTTCATCCACTGCTTTTCTTACCCTGGCAAATATTTTTCTCAGACCCCAGTTCCAGACATCTGGATGGGGATGATTATGGTCAGGATTATAACACCTATGATTATGAGTTGCCACAGCAGAGTCAAGAAAGAAACCATCAACACCTGTTGTTCTAACAATTTCTGCACAGGTTTCTGCCAGCCATTCCTGCCATTCTTCACAGGCAGGGCACATATGCCAGAATCCTTTATAATGTTCAGTATAAGAACCATCAGCTTTCATTAGGGCCCAGTCCTTACCTTTTTCCATGCCAATTCTGGATAATTTCCACATTATCAATAGTTCTACATAATAAAGAACATGTCCTCCTCTTCTGTGAACTGCATCTATTCCCCGTTTTACAGCTTCAAAACCACCTAAATTTTGAGCTGCAAAGAAATAGTCACCTCTATTTAACCAGTTATCACTGCTATTTAATTTTACACTATCATGATATCCAGGAAGATGAAACAAATTGCTTCCCAGTTCTTCCTTTTCAGCCATGATTACAGGGTAATCATAAAAAGTTTGTCCTTTTTTAACCATATCATCTCCCATATCTTCAGCTATCATTGTTGTCTGTCTATACCATTTTGCCGGGGATTTTCTTAAAGTAATATCTTTTCTTTTTTTCCTCAACCAGGAAGCACCTGCTTTCCAGTTTCCCTTATAGGCATAAACCTGAACAGGACCAAGATCAACATAATCACCTGACCACATCTCCTTTTTAAAGTTTCTGGCAAGTCCTTCAGCAGTCTGACCTTTATCTTTTTGAGATAATTTAATACTACCCTGATCATAATCTAATTGTCCCTTAAAGCTTCTGGAATGACAGATACCTACAAAAGGACCATCCTTTCCTCCATTTTCCATGTCTCCAGGAGGATGAATCATGTTCTCATATTTAGAGAGATCATTGCCTATAAGATATGATCTTCTCACACAATTACCGGGATGTGGTGCATAATCAGACATATTATTATCTAAAAAGGCTAAACCATTATTATCTCCTTCTATTAGAAAACAGGGAGAAGATAAGTTTCCCAGATAAGAAGCAAAATAATTGGCCTTACTGATATCATTAATCACAGAACCTGATATCCTGGGAACAATCGCTTTATTTGTTTTATTAGAAAATGAAACTTTACTGAAAACAGGAAAATAAATACCTGTTTCCAGTTTTTCTTTACCCTCCCAGCAGGCCTGACCTTTCCAGGTGATTACATGGCCTTCCACATCGACCATCATTAGTATTTGAAATGGAATTTCTTCACACTCCAATAAGGCTGTTAGAGAACAATCATTATATTTAATGTTTTTAACAATTAAACTATCCATACCATAAAATCCTTTGTATTTTCCACTATAAATGAATAATGATAAGGGATTACCAATTTTATTTTTTTCCAATATTTCTTTACCCTGATATCTTTTAATCTGTTCCAAATTTAACCTATTATCCTGATAATTAAACTCCAAAATAACACCTGGTCCCTTTAATTTAATTTGTTCCATTTTTCAACCTCCAGATAATATTATTAATCATTAATTAATTAAATAAATCATCAAGTCTCATCTGTACACTAAATTCCATCTGTTTTAATGCTTCTTCTGCCTCTATTTCTCCACGAATTACAGCAGGTATAGCTTCCAGAAATGCTGAATTACGTCCCATCATTGGTCTTGTGAAATCCCATTCTGAATTAAGATATATATTTTTATAAACTTTCAAAGCCCTTTTATCCCTTATAACATCAAGTCCTCTATCCTGTAATATATCCCAGTAATTTTTCTCTAATTTATCAAGATCAGTATAGGGTTTAGCTACATCATATAAGGCTAAAACAAGTTCCAGTAATGCTTCAGGTTCATGGTCTATAGTTTTGGGAAAATATACTGCTGTACCTGTATTAACAGGAAAAACGTGTTCTTCCATTTCTGGTCCCCGGGGGAAATAAGCTATCCCAATTTCAAAATCTCTGTCCTCTATTTTTTCAAAATCATGATTGGGAAACATGGCCACATTACCATCTCGCCATTCATTAAGGGCATTACTACCGGTTTCCAGATCTTCATCATATATTTTTTTTCTGAAATTAAGTGCTTCCAGAAAAGGATCTTCCTGTGCACTGTAAATGTATTTTCCATTTTCATATCTTACAACACTGGCATCATTTGTCAGTGGCAAAACAAATGTATCATCCTGAAATAAACCATCTCCCTTCTCAACATCATTTATCTCAGTACCAAAACCCCAGATATCATTGTGACCATCACCTGTAGTATCCTGAGTTGCCTTACGGGCAATTTCCAGCATCTTATCCCAGGTCCATTTATCTTCTTCCATTAAATCATAAAGATCTGGTAAATTAAGTTCTGCAAACAAATCTTTATTCCAGTAAATCAAATTAGGTTTAAAAAAAGAAGATCCGGGTAATTCTATAGCATATATTTTCCCTCCAATAGTAGGCATATTTTCCAGAGGCATAGCCTGTTCAGGTAAACGTTCTATAATATCTTCAGTAAGTATATCATTTAAAGGTAACATATATTTATAATATCCTTCTGCCATCACTCCTGTTGGTATAAAACCAATATCAAAGGGTTTTTTACCTTTAGGTACATCAATAGGCATAGCTTCCCATTGACCTCCACCAAGTTTAAATTCAATTCTACCACCATAAAATCCTGGAGCAAGATCAAAATTTATATTAACATTAAATTTTTGTTGAACCTTTCTTAGACGATCTCTATCTTCCCCATTATTCCAGTCAAAATCCCAACCTGCTAAATTTCCTGCTATTGTAATTCTATTTCCACCAAAATCATACTCAGTTTCATATGCTCTAACATAAAAAGTTGAACAAATAAAAATTAATTTAAATAAAATAATAATTATTATATAATGTTTTTTGTGCAAAATAAACACCTCCAGTTTCTAAAATAAAAGTAAAGATAATTTCTTTTAACTATAATATAAAAAATAAAGGAGATTTATTATACCCTATTAAATATATTATAAGGGTATTCAAAATCTCCTGCTTTTTCAATATCAATTAATCATTCAAACCATTTGTTGTGGAGATATTGCTGAACATCCATAAGCTCTCCTCTGGAAATACTTCTATTATAAACAATTATTTCTGCAATTTTACCAATAATATATTGACCTGTACCACCTGCACGACCCCCTATGGTTAACCCGTCCATAGTGTTATCTGCAACTTCACCTTCTTCTATTTCCTGACCAATCATTAACATACTACGGCTTCCATCATATATACCGGCTACAATATTGAATTCACTGGGTACATAAAAATCTTTATGCAAATCAGGTGGCCATGAACCTCCTGACCAGAGTACAATTCCGGGATCAGTATCCATCTGGCTAAATGTTATTCTGTTTCTTGAACCACCATCATCTCTGCCATCTATAATATTGTGATCACCACTATCAGCTTCATTTAACTTAAATAATATAAATATAGTATTTGGTTGGGGTTGATTCATAAATCTTTGTGTTATTAAGTAGGATTCATGAAACTTTAATACAGGTAAACCATTTAAACCTTCATCCTTAAAAACAGGACGTAAATCAATTGTTTCACCATCATCATTTTCATACTGATAATTATCTAAGGCCTTAGCATGATAATCATTGCCACTGCTATCAATCCACTCATCAACAAAATCTCCATCTTCAAGATCAAGTGCATCAGCTTTAAACCAGAGCATTAAGCCATCTTCAGGAATTTCTTCAGCTTTATCTGTAAAAACATTAGATGTTAAGACAAATACAAAAATTAATAATAACATAATTATTATTTTTAGTTTGTTCAATTACCAACACTCCTTTTAAATCAGTTTAAACAAATTATAGGCTGAACTAAATATAATATCATTACCTTTATTTAGCTCAGCCTATTTATTTTACCATTTCAAAATAATTTTTTTGTAATTAATTGTTTTATTAAATATCAAGGTTTTTAAAGATCATATTTTCCTGCTAAATAATCCTCAATATCCAATATTTCTTCTTCAGATAATGCTCTGTTATACATAACTATCTCAGCAATACTACCTTCAACATATTGCATATCATGAGTAATTCTGGCTCCAATTGTAAAACCTGGTA
>PWOK01000303.1 GCA_003557445.1 Halanaerobiaceae bacterium | reverse complement strand
AGGATTCCCGGTCAACACCAGGTAATCATAATCCCCGTTCAAAAACTCCCTGTAGGCCTTATGCAGTCCATAATGCGGCATCCACCCTTCGGCAACCAGGATGTTGGCGGGAATTTTCGACTCGTGTGTAAGAAAGGAAGGAAAAAACAAAAATGAGGATAAACCCGCAAAAACCAATATTATCAGGAGAATTAATAAACGGAAGAATTTTTTCATTTTATTGTGTTTATTACAATTAAACCTGCAAGCTAGTTGTTTGAGAAACCGCACAAATCAGAAGAATAACCGCATACAAGAAAAGTAATCCCTTTTTGGGTTTTAAATTATAATAGTTCATGAACTTCTTAAGTTTTTGGATTCTACTTTTACCGATATTGAAGTTTTTTTTAAAATTAATCATTTATCTTTTTGATAAGCTATAATTATTATATATTTGCCGAACAAAATCCATCATTCACATAATATTTTTTAACTAGCATATGAAAAAGTTCTTTAATCTGTAATAACATGGGGTTAAAATTCATATGAATGGTTTTTTTTAAAGAATAAATCTGGCCTATCAAAGGGTTTTGTCAAGAAAGAGGTGAAGGTTATTTTTTTCATTAAACAACCATCTATTGGAATAAATATTACATATTTCGATAATTAACCCACAGATATAGTCTTGACTTTCAGAGTTATTTAATTGCTTTTTAAACATTTAAACATGATGAATTCTTTGAACAGAAAATTTATTATTTTATACAGATATCACAAAGATTTTGATCTTGTACTCCAGAGGATAAAACTTATCAAACTAATTGATCCTGAAATAAGATTATTTGGAATCTTCGGTGGAGAATACAGCAAGTTTAAGGAAGCAGAGGATTATTTCTCAGATTATTTTGAAAATAATTACCTAATTAAGGTCGAGGATGGGAAATGGAAATGGCTGCATGCTGACATAACCTATCAGATGTGGTATAATGATGTAGGAAAAGGTATTGACTTTGACTTTGTGGCCGTTATGGAATGGGACCTTCTATATATGGAAAAAATTGAGAATCTTTTTCCCAATATTAAAGAGAATGAGATCCATGTTTCCGGACTTATTCCATTAAAAAAAATCTCCAAATGCTGGTTCTGGGCTAATTCGGAAAATTATAAGAAATATCTTGTATTCAAAGGCCAGGTGGAAAAGTTGCATCATAAGGTTCCTTCAGAGTACGCAATATTGGGACCGGGTTTATGCATGCCCAAAAGTTTTCTCAATGATTTAAGCAGAATTAAACTTGTTGACGCATACATTACTGATGAACTTAAAATTCCAATCTGGTCTCAGCTCCTTGGGTATAATCTTGTAAGTAATAATTTTTACAGAAACTGGTTTTCTTTTTTCGAACAAAAATATTTTAATGCAAATACAATTAATATTGATTTAAAAACCATAGAAAAACAGTTGTTAAAAAATAACGGAAGAAGAGCTTTTCATCCTTTTCGCGAAAAAATCGAAAGTCAAACGCTTTATTCAAAGTATTCATCTGCATTAAAAAGAAATGGTAATACAATTAATAATAAGCGATACAAAGTCAAAACTATTTGCAGGTATTTTTATAGTTTGCACTGTAAAATGACTGCTCTAATTTATGGTAAGAATGCCAAACTAAGTTATTAAAGACAGGCAAATTGTAATTTACAGGTAAATATTTTCTAAAGGCGTAAATAAAAGTTAAACATTTGTTTCTCAAACTGATCATTTAAAAGAACTATGAATAAAAAAATCTTGAAACTTCAGAATAGTTTTATGGGATTAGCAGGTTCCAGGTAGAAAAACCTGAAATTGATAAAAACCAAGAAATAATGTCTTTCAAAAAGAGTTTTTTTTCCAGCATCTCAAATTTAGCAATCTATAATTACATTTCACAAGGGTTGGAATTTTTTTCAACTATTATACTTTCACGACTTTTGCTTCCTGAGGAGTATGGTTTCGTTGCAATGATTATGGTTTTTTCTGGGTTTATACAACTATTTTCGAATCCAGGTATTGGTGTTGCTATTGTTCGCAGTGACTATGGTCAGACTTTCCACCGACACCTTTATAGCCTTTCACTTTATATTGGTATCATGCTTTCCATTTTGATGGCTTTGATTTCCTATCCCATATCGGTTTTTTTTGAGAACAAAGACCTTATTCTTCCGACAATTGTATTTTCAACGAGATTTATATTCGACTCTTTTGTATATATTCCTTATGCTTTATTATCCAAAAGGCTACAATTTAAAAGTGTTGGAGTTGCAATGCTTTCAGGAACCGTTTTTCAGATTTCCCTGACTATTATTTTAGCCCTTAATGGTTTTTCATATTGGTCTATAATTATTCCGCTCATTTTTGGCCCCCTTTTTCAATATCTTTTTTTATATAATAAAATAGAGTTTGGTTTTAAATTATATTCTCTCCGGGCAGCATACAGAGTTTTTAAAAAAATTAAGTCTCTTATAGGAAATTTATCTTTAAACAGCACTATTTCTTATTGGACCGGGAATGCTGATAAAGTTATTGTTGGAAAATTCTTTACTCAAGCAGACCTTGGGCTTTATAACAGGGCTTTTCGTTTCATTATGATTTCCACAAAGCTTGTAACCAGTATTTTTTCATCAGTTTTATTACCCTCTTTAAAAAAACTAATCACTGATGGTGGTGATGTTAACAAAGAATATTTTGATATTATAAGAATAATAACCCTTTTTAACATGCCTTTTGTTATAATTTTAATATTATTCCCAAAACAGCTAGTTACAATTTTATGGGGAAATGATTGGATTGAAGTGGCGCAATATCTACCTTACATTGGAATTATCCTTATTTATAATTCTATTGTAATTACTATGAATTCTGTGTTTTTGCTTTATGAAAAAGAACGAAATCTTGTAATTATTAATATTTTACTAACACTTTCTACAACATTTTTTGTTCTTTTAGGCGCAATATATTCCATGATACACATAATGATTTTTATGACATTGGGAATTATAATTATTAATATACCAATTATTGCTTTTATGGGCTTTATCAAAACATTGAAATTCCAGGTTAGTAAAATTATTGAATTTTCGGTTCTTTTTGTATTCTCAAAACTGCTCTTATTTATTAGTGTTTACATGGAACATAATATGTTTAAAATTATCTTTTTGCTTTCTTTTAATATTATTCTTATTTACCAGTTAAGAACAACAGTAAAAAACAGCCTTATTTTTATTGCAAAAAAAAGTCCATTTGGTAATAAAAAGAAAATGTAATTTTTCCTAGGAAAAAATTGTATATGATGAAATTTTGTAAGCTTACACTTACAATAACATTTGATTGTGTTTTTTAAGAAAAACGTATTAGGATATGAACAACTTTAAAATTTAATTATATTTGTAGTTAAAAGAATAAAAAACAGAGAGTATATTAAAAAAACATGTTTTGGGAATAAAACTATTTAATCAAAATGATGTAAAATTTTCTTATGCTTTTTAATTCACTTGAGTTTCTTTTCTTCTTTCCTGTTGTTGTTTCAGCATATTTTATAATTAACCCAAAATTCCGGTGGGTTTTATTATTGCTTGCCAGCTATTATTTTTATATGTGCTGGGATTACAGATATATTGTTTTAATTCTTTTTTCTACTACAATTGATTATTTATCAGGAATCGTCATTTATAGAAGCAGACGAAAAATAATAAAAAAAACCTTTCTTATTTTAAGTCTTTGCTCAAACCTGGGCATTTTATTTTTCTTTAAGTATTTTGCCTTTTTCGCAAAAAACATCAATTATACTTTTGAGAAGTTTAATATTTTCATCGATATGCCACTTTATAATTTTTTATTACCAGTAGGCATTTCATTTTACACTTTCCAAACACTAAGTTATACAATAGATATATTCAGGGGGAAACAAAAACCCGAATACCATCTGGGCAGGTTCGCACTCTTTGTTTCCTTTTTTCCTCAGCTTGTAGCAGGACCTATTGAACGATCAGTAAATTTATTACCTCAATTCAGGGATAGTTTTTCTTTTGATTATTTAAGGATACGAGACGGCCTAATATTAATGTGCTGGGGATTTTTTAAAAAAGTTGTAATAGCTGATCGCTTAGCCGAATATGTTAATATTGTGTATAATAACCCTGAGTTTTATGGGGGCTTACAAAATATTCTTGCAACAATCTTTTTTTCCTTTCAAATTTACTGTGACTTTTCAGGATATTCCGATATCGCCATTGGCACTGCACTTATTATGGGTTACCGTTTAATGACAAACTTCAGGCGGCCTTACCTTGCGGCTAGTATTAGAGAGTTTTGGCAAAGGTGGCATATCTCATTGTCATCCTGGTTTAGGGATTATGTTTATATTCCAATGGGAGGTAACAGGGTTTCAAAATGGCGCTGGCAACTTAATATTTTTATAACCTTTACAATTAGCGGCCTATGGCATGGTGCGGAATGGACTTTTATAATTTGGGGAGCACTGCATGGTTTTTACCTTACCTTTGCAATCTGGACAAAAAATTGGCAAAAAGGATTTAACAGAATATCAGGTCTTTCAAAAAATCATTCATTATTGAGAGTCCTTCAGACCCTTGTAACTTTTATCCTTGTTTATTTTTCCTGGATATTCTTCAGAGCAAATAATACAGCAGATGCTTTTTTATTTGTTAGCAATATTTTCAATGGAGAATTCTGGAATGTTCCCATAAATTTATTCAGATTCCCAATCGACATGTATATTTCCATTATTTCAATTATGATTATATTGGCAGTTGAGATACTTGATGAAAAATATGGCCTTTATCGTAGAATCCAGTTGCTAAAATATTCATTTATTAAATGGTCTCTGTTGTTTTTGTTGATTTTCACTATTTTATTGTTTGGTATTTGGGAAGAAGTAGATTTTCTTTATTTTCAATTTTAATGTTTTATTAGCGAAAAGACTGGTCTTTTAATAATTCTAATTTGGTATGTTTATTTGAAGTTCAATAATATAAACCATGAGAAATAATTTATTGAAATTTATTATCATTTTATCTGGTATAATATGCCTTTACGGTTTATTGGCCATTAGGTTTTTGCCGTTATACAATTTTGTTGCTTCTGACAAATTGAAGGAAGAATATTGGGATTACAATAAATATGGAGAACTTTATTACTATAGTAATATTAGATATTTCAGAGAGGATTTACCAAAAACGATGAAAAAGTTTCAGTTTAAAGATAAGCACCCTAAACTTCAGGATGCACAAATTCTTACATTCGGAGACAGCTATCTGGATTTTTCCAAGCACATTCAACTATCAGAAAGGCTTCAAGACTCACTAAAAATTCCAGTTTTTTACGAATATACAACTGACCCTCTTTACTTTCTCGCAGAGCAGCAATATATTAATAATGAATCTAAAATTATTGTTTATGTTAGAAATGAAAGATGGATTCCCATCACATTCGGAGAAAACACATACATTGAACCCCCCGTTTCTCTTAAGAAAGATTATGAAGAAAGTAAGTTAATAAGCTTTTTAAAAAATTTCAGGGATTTTCTCTTTGAAGACAGAACGGATGAACTACTCAGGTCATTAATAAATAGAAGCTATATTATTTCAGAGATAAACTCTGCTATTGCAACCTTAAAATTCGATTTATTTGGTTACATTTCAGCATTTACACCTGAATATTCTCTTGAATACCAAAAACCCTGGTTGTTTTTTTATGATCAGGTTAATGAAGAAAAAACCAGCTTTTACTACCAACATAGTGATGATGAAATAATGAGGATAGCAGATAATATTCAATTAATGAGTGAAACATTTAAAGAAAAATATAATCTCAGACTTTTAATGATGATTGTACCTGCAAAATATACAATCCATCATAAGATAGTTGCCCCATACGATAATTATAATAATTTAATACCTCGGCTTCAATCCGAATTAAGTAACAGATCAATTGAATATGTTAACCTGTATGATTTTTATTTAAAAACTGATCATGACTTATATTATGGAACGGACGATCACTGGACTGAAAATGGTGTACAGATTTCAACAGAAAAACTTATTAAAAGAATTAAAGAAGTTAATCCAAAGGTCAATTAATCATCTGTAACATTTGAAAATTTTGTAGCTACAATTACTGTATTTGGTTTTAAAAAACGCATGTATAATAAAGAAATTAACAATATGGCTTACAACGACTTAACCAACATCAACATTTTCTAAAATGAAAGAAGACCTTTTGCAAGCCTTAAAAAAATTTGATGTAATTTCGTTCGATATTTTTGACACGGCTATCCTGCGACCCTACATCAAACCTACTGATGTTTTTTCCCACATAGAAAGGATTTTGGAGTTAAGAAATTTTGCAAAAAACAGAATCAAGGCAGAAGTAAAGGCTCGAAGTCATAGTAATAAAGAAGAAATAGAATACAAAGATATTTATCTTCAGATGAATAAAAAATACCAAAGAGCCTATGAATTTGAAATCAATTTTGAAAAACAAATTTGCGTGAGAAATGAAGAGGTTTATTCTGTTTATGAAACTGCACTGAAAGAAAACAAGATTATCATGTTCATCTCTGACATGTATCTTCCCGAAACAGTAATAAAAGAAATACTTAGTAAGAATGGTTATAAAACCTATGATTTTCTTTTTTTATCCTCCACCCATCTGAAAACTAAATCATCAGGCGCCTTATATGATATAGCTATAAAAGTGGCTGAAGTAAATCCAGAAGCTGTTTTACATATCGGAGATAACAAAAAAAGTGATTTTGAGAAAGCAAAATCCAAAGGAATAAACTCAATTTATTATAAAAAAGTAATTGATCGTTTTCTCAATGCTCATTCAAATATTCATTCCTTATTTGGCAATAAGACAGATTCAAGATTTAAAAAAGATTACCTTACTTTATCCATAATTATTGGGCTAAATTCAATTATCTGGTCAGAAAACCATTTTCAAAATTACTGGAAAAAAATCGGCTCACTATATGCAGCCCCTTTCATGTATCATTTCACTAGGTGGGTTTATGATAATGCAAAAAAAAACGGAATAAAAAATATAGCATTTGCAGCAAGGGATGGATATAACCTCATTAAAATTTTTAATCTTTTTGACTATAAAAAAGAGTTCAATTCAAGGTATGTTTATTTACCTAGACATGTGTCTGAAACATGCAACATAAAGACAGGAGAAGACCTAGAGCTTTTTTTTAAGGAATTGGGTAAAACCTACAATTCACTGTATAGCTTTATCGGACAATTTTCAAAAGATAACTTAGAAATTAAGCATAAATGGGAAGAGTTTGCAAGAAAGAAAAAAAATTTCACTTACATTGATCTAAAAAATTTTATTATATCAAATCAAAATGATTTTATTAAAACTTCAACAGTTAGAAGAAATATAGTTTTTGAATATATAAATCAACTAGGTTTATTTAAAACAGATTTAATTTTTGTTGACTCTGCAACGATGCACTCCAGAGCCCAAAAACTTTTACAAAAATTAATTACAGATAACAATATAAAAATATCACTTACCGGATATTACTATATAATTTACAGATGGCATAAAGAAATAAAACAAAAAGAGCTCAGGCCTTCAGGAAACTATAAATACAAGACAGATGCATGGAATTTAATGGAGTTTTTCATGTCATCACCAGAAAAACCAATTATTTCAATAAAAAAAGAAGGCAGGCAGTTTAAACCAGAATATCAAATTTTAGAAAACAATATTCATGAAAAATTCAGAATAAAATCTTACGAGGATGTTTCTAAGGGAATCTTGTTATTTGCAAATAAGGCAATAAAAACCTTCGGCAATATAAATATATTAAGAGATATTGATTCGATTGTTTTACATATTAATAACTTAATCAGTAATCCGACAAATGAAGATGTATCTTATACCAAGTTATTAAGGCACTCTGAGTTTAATGATAATAATTATACTCCTATAATTGACAATTACATGAAAATTGGTCGAGATGTGAAAAAGATTTATGGACAGAGAGTTCAAGTTAAAAGGATTTCGCCTGATTTTGAACATTTTTTCTATGGAGGCGTAAATTCTAACTCAACAGATAGCCATGGCAAAAATCATTTGGCATTAAATGTTGCTTTTATGAACAAAACACCTGAAAAGAATAACAAAGCAGGTTTATGCATTGTCAAAACTGATAAAAAAATTGAAATTATTGAAGACATAATTTATTGGACCCATAAGTTTGGTTCTTTTTTAAGATACCGGCCTTCACATGATGACATAGTATATAATAAATATGATAGCGAATCTGAAAAATTTGTTTCGGTTATTTATAATCCGTTTAAGAATAACTATAAAATTTTTGATTTACCCATAATCGACATAACCTCTGATGGAAAAAAGGCTCTTTGTATAAATTCACAGGAATACATCAGATTGTTGGAGTTGAATACTTTTGAAGAGCTTAATTCAGATAATGCAATTCTTTCTAAAAATCAAATGGAAGCGAAAAAACACATTTACCTGCTAAATTTAGAAACCGGCGAATACAAATGTATACTTAATATTAAAAATCTGATAAAAGGTTCAGAACATATCAAACCAGAAAATATCTCAAATATTTACGTTAAACGCATTTCTTTAAATTCTGATAATAAGAGGTTTTTGTGTTCATTAAATATTTTTTCCCACAAAGAGTTTGAATATTCAGTTGATTTCACAAGTGATATTAATGGCAGGAATGTTTTTATAATACCAGGGTACCCCGATGCAAGTCATTGGTATGGAAAGGACAGAATATTGTTATTGGGCACTGAAGATAAAGATGAACCTAACGGCCAGAAAAAAAGTAATAAAGCCCAGGAAATTGAAGATTTAACCGGTAAAGTTCATGAAATAAAGGAAACTTTTTTTCATGACCCAGCTCAATATGTTTTTTCTCCTGACAAGCAGTATGTATTGAAAGAATCTTCATGTTGGTTTAGTAGCTTATATAGAAAATTGGAGTTTTATGATCGGAAGCGAAGCAAACTTATTAATTTAGGTTTCTTCTATTCCGATCCGGAGTTTTATAATACTATTCATCAATTTAGATGTATGTTGAATCCAAGATGGTCACCTTGTGGAAATTATATTTTTTTTGATTCAGTTCATGAAGGGTATAGAGGAATTTACCGTATAAAAAAAGAAGAGGTTAAGTTTGAAATGGGCAGAGATTTAGAATCACTTTCGGAAACAGAAGTCTCGTTATTAATAAACTGCACCTTAAAACCTGAAGAACAAAATTTTATTAAAAAGCTATTTGGAAAAGCAAAAAAGAAATTTGCAAACTATTTTTATTTTTCAATAAAAAAGTGAAACCTGAAAAAAACCAATTTTGTAATCCTTAAATTATCTTTCTGAATCACAATAAGTTTAAAGGTTTTTCTATAATCTGACCCGGAGTTTTAGGAAAGCTTACAACAACACCATCGTTATTTTCATTAAGATAAATAAATTCATCTCCGCCCATATTGTAAGCTTCCCGGATATTCGGCCATTAAAAATTAGAGAAAAATAAATTAAAAAGGTCATTTCTGCTGGTCTAGCCCCCTATTAATCGGACAATCTTATAGATTAGTTTTCAAAAATAAAAATAATTAAAGAACTTTGGATCGGCAAGAAACGAAAGACGGTGATTTTTATACCGATGGGTT